>JBKJKH010000348.1:0-7506 GCA_046597595.1 Gemmatimonadaceae bacterium | reverse complement strand
CCCGGCGACACCACCATCGTCCCATGGCGGCTGGTGGCGAAGGATGGGGCAGACTTTCCCCCTCGCCAGGTCGTGACTCGCCCCGCACGCCAGTCTCTTGCCGTTGGCGAAACGCGGGACGCGATCGTCGCGCTGCGGGCCTCGGGCGAATACGAGCTTACAGTCAGCTTCGGCAACATGAAGCCACAATACCGGCGGCGCATCATCGTGCGCTGACCGTCGCGGCTAGAACTCCCCGATAAACCCGATTTCCGGTTCGAGCCGATGGCCAAACTTCTCCACCACGGCGTTCTGAGCATGCGCAATCAGCGCGCGCACGTCGGCCGAGGTGGCGTTGCCGAGGTTGACCATGATGTTCGCGTGGATGTGTGAGATCTGCGCGTCGCCGATGTGAAAGCCTTTCAGGCCGCACTGGTCCACAAGTCGTCCCGCGCCGACACCCTCGATCTTCTTGAAGATCGAGCCCGCACTGGGGTGAATCTGCAGCCACGGATGACGAGACCCGCGCCAGCTCAGGTTCTCCTGCAGGATGCGATGCAACGCGTTGGAGTCGCCGCGCTCGAGCTTGAACGTCACCGCGAGGACAATGTCGCGCCGGTGATGAAAGACGGTATCGTCGTAGCCAAACTTCACGTAGTCGGGACCGACGGTTTTCCGCTCGCCTTCCTCGGAGAGGATCTCGCATGACTCGAAGACTTCGGCGATGAACATCGTTCGCTCGCGCTCAGGCGCAGGCGAAAGGAAGTGCAGGTTCTGCCACACCGCGCCGCCGACGGTGCTCGGAATTCCGATATAGTGCTCGAGACCGCTCCAGCCGCGCCGGACTGTTTCGAGAACCAGCGTCTCGATGACCGCACCACTCTCCGCGCGCAGCCTGCCGGAGTCGTCGATCGCGAAGCCCCGGGCGTGATTGGCGATTACGAGGCCGCGAAACCCTTTATCACCGACGAGGATGTTTGCGCCAAGCCCGAGGACAAACCACGGGATCCCGATGGTGCGGGCGGCCTGTACCGCGGTCGCGAGCTCTTCCGCCGACCGCGCCTCGATGAACAAGTCGGCGGCGCCCCCAATGCGGAACGTGGTGTATGGCGCGAGCACCTCGCCGCGCATGACGCGCGCCGCGCCGACTTGCGATTCCAGGGCTTGAACCTGCTCTGCGGTGACAGTCATCGCGGGTAATGTAATCGGGGCTGCGCGCACCTCTCGAGGCGCCCCGGGGTACATTTATCGCGACTCTTCTTTTGCCTATCTAATGAAAGTGCCCCTCCTTACCCGGCCACGCGCGCTCTCCGCCGCGGTGCTGCTCGCGTCGCTCCTCGCCTCGCTTGTCGCACCAGCCGGCGCCCAGTCGCGGAAAGAACTCGAAAGCATCATCCAGCGGCGGGTGCTCAACAATGGAATGGAAGTCGTCGTGGTCGAGAGCCACGGCGTGCCCATCGCGACCATCGAGATCGACGTCAAGAATGGATCGTTCACGCAGTCGCCGGAGTTCGCGGGGCTCGCACATCTCTACGAGCACATGTTCTTCAAGGCGAGCAAGGCGTTCCCGCGTCCGGACATGTTCATCGACCGCTCGTCGGAGCTCGGCGCCGTTTTCAACGCGAGTACGCAGGAAGAGCGTGTGTACTACTACATGACGCTCTCCGCCGACTCGCTCGAGGGAGGCGTCCAGCTCATCGCCGCATCATTGCGCGAGCCGCTGTTTCTCAAGGAAGAACTCGATCGCGAGCGTCAGGTTGTCCTCGGCGAGTATGATCGGAACGAGAGCTCGCCGTTTTTTCGGTTGACGCGCGAGCTCGATAAGCATCTGTATCCAGGCAACTTCAGCCGGAAGAATACGATCGGTGATCGTCAGGTGATCGCCACGACGACGCCGGAGAAAATGCGCGCGATCCAGCGCCTGTATTATGTACCGAACAACTCGGTCCTCATCGTTGCCGGCGACGTTCTTCCGGCGCGCGTGTTTGCACTTGCCGAGAAGTACTTCGGTGACTGGCCGGCCGGCGATGACCCGTTCCGAGTCTCTCCTATTCCTCCGATCCCGGGACTGACAAGGAACGAAGCTGTCATCGTGGAGGAGCCTGTCGCCGCAGTGACGGTGCTCCTGCAGTGGCAAGGCCCGAGCGTCGGGAAGGACCCTCAGGCGACATACGCCGCAGACGTGTTTTCCGATGCCCTCAACTCGCCCACCTCAGAATTCCAGAAGCGCCTGGTGGACAGCGGCCTCTGGCAGTCGCTCGGCGTGAACTACTACACACTGAATCACGTTGGGCCGATTTCCATCAGCGGCCAGGTCACGCCGGAAAATCTGCGGAAGGCGCTCGCCGCGCTGGACGTGGAAATCCGCCGTTTCGACTCGCCCAGCTACATCCCGTCCGCACAACTCGAGGACGCGAAGGCCCAACGCGCAGTCAGTTCCGCCTTTGGCATCGAGAAAGCATCGGCAATCACGCACACGATCGGCTTCTGGTGGAGCGTGGCGAGTCTCGACTATTTCATGGGGTACGTGGACAACATGGCACAGCAGCGTGGTGACGACCTGCGCGCGTACGCGAGGAAGTACATCGTGGACAAGCCGCGCATCGTGGGCGTGCTGATTTCGCCCGCCGCCCGTCGCGCGATCAAGCTCGAGGAAGCCGATCTCCTCGGCGGGAAGGTGGCCCAGTGAAGCAGCTCCTTCTCCTCGGCGCGCTGTTTACCAGCAGCGCATCCGCTCAGGACTCGCTCACACAGAGCTTTACCGTCAGCGGCGTGAACGTCGTCCTCCGGCGCGTCGGGAACAACGACGTCGTTGCGGCGAATCTCTACCTCCTCGGCGGTGTCAGGCAGACGCCGGTTGCCAGGTCGGGGATCGAGCTCTTCCTGCTGGGTACATCCGAGCGTGGCACGCGTGCCTATCCGAGAGAAGTGCTCCGCGCGCGCATGGCGCGGCTTGGCACATCCATCGGCATCGATCCGGAACATGACTGGACCGTCTTTGGCCTCCGCTCGACTTTGCAGGCGCTTGACTCGACGTGGGCAATTTTTGCCGACCGCCTCATGCGGCCGCGACTCGATTCGAGTGAAGTCGAGTTCGTGCGCGCCCAGATTCTGTCGTCGCTCGCGCAACGGCAGGACAGCCCTGACGACCGGCTCTCGGACCTGGCCGATAGCCTCAGCTTCACAGGACACGCGTACGTCGCGCAACCGGAGGGCACGACACAAAGCATCGCCGCGATGACGGTCGCAGACCTGCGCGCATACCAGACCGAGCAGATCGTGACGTCGCGCATGCTCCTTGTCGTCGTCGGCAACGTGGACCGCGCGCACATTGAGCGACTGGTGCGAACCTCGATTGGCAGGCTTCCCGCGGGCAAGTACGTGTGGACACTCCCCGACACGGTCGCGACACGCCCATCATCGCTCTTTGCCGAAACCCGCGCTCTGCCGACCAACTACATCCTCGGCTACTGGGCAGGTCCGCCGGCGTCGAGCAAGGACGCAGCCGCGCTGCGCGTTGCATCGGCAGTGCTCTCCGGTCGACTCTTCTCCGAAATTCGCTCGAAGCGGAACCTGACGTACGCCGTCAATTCTCCTTTCATCGACCGCGCGCTGGTCTTCGGCGGCCTCTACATCACGACGGTCGACCCGGAGCAGACACTGGGCATCATGCGCGAGGAGATCAAGCATCTTCGCGATGATCCGCTCGATCCCGCTGGACTCGAGCGCCTCGTTCAGCAGTTTCTTACGGAATATTTCCTCGACAACGAGACCAATTCGTCGCAGGCCGACTTTCTCGCACGGGCGCAACTGTATCGCGGCGACTGGCGGGCGGCATCCCGGTTCGTGGACGAGCTCCGCGCGGTCACGCCGGCCGACATTCAGCGAGTGGTGCGCCGGTACATGCGGGGGATCCGCTTCGCCTATCTGGGCGACCCGCGCCGGTTGCGCAAAGAAACGGTCGAGCGCTTCTAGCCGCCCATGAGTCCCCGCCCGCGCAAGGCGTCAGACGCCGAGGTATTCGCGGCGGCCGGGCGCGTCATGGCGCGGGTTGGTCCGGCGCAGCTCACGCTGGCGCAGATCGCCGGCGAGGCCGGGCTGACGGCGGGCGCCCTCGTGCAACGCTTTGGCTCGAAGCGTGAACTCCTTGTGGCATTGTCGAACGAGTTCGCGGCCTCGACGCCGGTGATGTTCACCGACTTGCGAAAGGCAAACACGTCGCCCCTCGCCACACTGCGCGCATATGCAGACTGCATCGCAGAAATGGGTTCGTCGCCGGGAGCGCTCGCACATCATCTCTCGTACCTTCAGGCCGACATCACGGATCCAGATCTTCGGCGGCATCTGCGGGATCACGCACGCGCTTTACGCGCGTCAATCCGCGGCCTGCTCGCCGAGGCGGTCGCGCAAGGAGAGCTGACGCCAGGCACCGACCTCGATTCCCTTGCGCGCGTCGCTGAAGTCACGATCAACGGTTCCCTGATGACCTGGGCGTTCCATCAGGATGGCACTGCGCGCGAGTTTATCCGCAACGATCTCGATGCGGCACTCAAGCCGTATCTGCCGGCGGGCGGCCGGCCGCGCGCGCGTGAAGCGCCACCAGCACGTCGTCGAGCGCCGCGCCGCTAGCACTCAGCGCGACCAGCGTGTGGTATGTGAGGTCCGCTGCCTCGTCCACCGCCCGCGCGCGGTCGCCATCCGCGCACGCAACCACAAATTCTGCCATTTCTTCGCCGAGCTTCTTGAGTCGAAGATTCCGGTCGGCCAGGAGTCGTTCGGTGTAGCTCTCGGGGGACGGGCTCACATCGAGGGCACGGGACGCGACGACACGATCCAGCGAGGCCAATGCGTTCGCCCCAAGCGCCGCAGCGCCAAAGCACGAGGTGGTGCCGTCGTGACAGGCGGGGCCTGCTGATATCACGAGTGCCAGCACGGCATCGCCATCGCAATCCGCATGCAGCGAAACGACGCGTTGGACGTTGCCGCTCTGCGCGCCCTTGTGCCACAGGCCGCGCGAACGGGAGCGGTAGTGCATTTCTCCCGTCGCAATCGTGTGCTCGAGCGCCTCGCGATCGGCATGCGCCACCATGAGCACGGCGCCCGTGCGAGCGTCTTGCGCGACGATCGTTACGAGTCCCCCGGATTTTGTGAAGTCGAGGCGGTCGATATCGGAAGCCGAGCCAATGCGGAACGTCATGGAACGCGAAGGAGGTCGCGCGCCGCGCCCGCGAGCGCCGCATTTGTCGCGACGGCATGCCCGCCGAATGCCGTCACCTTGCCGTTCCAATCGGTGAAGACGCCCCCGGCCTCCTCGATCACCGGCATGAGGGCCGCGGAATCCCAGTCGTGCATCGCCGCATCGGTCATGACCTCTGCCCGGCCCGTGGCGACGAGGAGGTATCCGAAGCAGTCGCCCCACGTGCGTGTCAAACCTGCCACGGCGGACAGCCGCCTCCATCCTGCCAGCCGCTCCATGTCCTCAATGCGTTCGTTGGTCGTCAGCACGGTCGCCTTGTGGAGATCGCTGACGTCACTCACGTGAGCGCGCGAATCATTCCACCAGCAGCCTTCACCACGCGCCGCAACAACGATCTCTCCGACCGCGGCAAAGTACGCGCACCCCGCCAGCACCGTATCGCCTTCGGTCACGGCCACGAGAGTGCCCCAGAGCGGCACTCCGCGCACGAACGATTTCGTCCCGTCGATGGGGTCGATCAGCCAGCGTCGCCTGGACCCGGCGCGGGAAAGTCCCAGCTCTTCGCCCTCTATCGAATCCTCGGGGAATCGCCGCTCGAGCCAGTCACGCGCGGCGCGCTCCGCAGCACGGTCCGCGATCGTGACCGGTGACCCGTCGGCTTTCGTTTCCACCGTGAGTACGCTCCGGTAGTGGCTCATGGCAACTTCACCTGCCACCCGTGCGACTTCGCCGACCGCGCCCAGTAGTGATTCCTGCGTTTCCGTCATGCCGCCACCTTGCGCGCTGCGCGCATCGAAAAACCACGTTCGCTCACGACCTGTTTCAACTCCCGCACCGTGGTGACTCCGTCGTGAACGATTCCCGCCACGAGCGCGGCGTCGGCGCCGGCCTCGAATGCGTCGGCGAGATGATCGCCATGCCCGCCTCCGCCCGATGCAACAACGGGCACTCCGACGACGTCCGCAACGGCGCGAACAAGGGCGCAATCGTAACCGCTACGAGTTCCATCTTTGTCGATGCTGGTGAGCAGTATCTCCCCCGCGCCCAGTCGCGCACACTGCCGCGCCCACTCGACCGCGTCCAGCGCGGTCCGCTCCCTTCCGCCCTTCACATATACGCGCCACGCGCCGTCCTGAAGTCGTGCATCGATGCTCGCGACAACGCACTGCGCGCCGAAACGCGCGGCACTCTCAGAAAGCACATCCGGTCGCAACACCGCCGCGCTGTTGATGCTCACCTTGTCGGCACCAGCACGAAGCACTCGCGCCACGTCGTCCGCAGTGCGCACGCCACCGCCCACCGTCAACGGAATGAAGATTCGCGACGCTGCGCGCTCGACGATCTGCAGCAGCGTGGACCGTCCTTCGGCGCTGGCGGACACGTCGAGCAGCACCAGCTCATCCGCGCCTTCCGCTTCCGCGCGCACCGCCAGTTCCGCTGGATCACCCACGTCGCGGAGCGCAACAAACTGTTTTCCCTTCACGACACGCCCGTCAGCGACATCCATGCAGACGACGATGCGCCGGGTCAGGGTCACTGGTGCACCGTAGACACGCTGCCTTTCGTGGAAAACACACCCGTGCTCTCCGCCATGGCATCGCGCAACGCGAAGCCGAGTGCCTTGAACGCCGCCTCGATCACATGGTGCCGGTCTTCGCCGCGGAGCACGCGCAGATGCAGCGTCGCCCGCGCGTTGTCGGCAAACGAGCGCATCCAATGATCGTAGAGCGCGACAGGAAGCGGTCCTTGGTAGTAAGGTCGTCCGCCGAGATCGAGCGAGACGTGCACGAGCGCGTCATCCATCGGCACCGTGCGGTCGCCGTAGCGCGCAGCGTTCCGGCTCGTGGCAGCCGCGACGGCGGCACCAACCGTGATCGCCACATCCTCGACGAGATGATGACGCAGATCGCCCGTTGCGTCGACGTGCAGCCGAAAGCCGCCGTACCGTGCAAGGGTGATGAGCATGTGACTGAGAAACCGGCTGTCGGTCGTCACCACGCTGTCCCCGTCTCCCGGAGTCAACTCGACGCGGATCTTCGTCTCCCGCGTTTCCCGCTCAATGATCGTCATGAGGTCCGTGTTCAGTTCGTGAGGCCGCGTCCGAACTCGTCGGCAACCTGCCGCGCGTCCAGCGCCCCCGTGTAGAGTGCCATGCCGAGGACCGCGGCAGAGACACCGCGATCCTCGAGTTGGCGCAGGTCGTTGATCGTGGCGATCCCGCCAGCGGCGATCAGCGGATGCCCACTGCGCTCGGCCACATCCTCAATGAGGAAAAGATCCGCACCGCTCATCGATCCTTCGCGATGCACGGCGGTAACGAGCACGGCCGC
>JBKJKH010000240.1:0-8082 GCA_046597595.1 Gemmatimonadaceae bacterium | reverse complement strand
CCCTCGTGCCCCGCCGGCCCTCCAGCGCCACTCGCGCCAACCGCGCGCATGGAGCCGGAGCCGCGCGAGCGACGCACTACGGGCTCTCGACGGCGGCGAGCACCCTGGCCACCACATCGTCGCTCGTGACCTCTTCTGCCTCTGCCTCGTACGTCGTGAGCACGCGATGGCGCAGCACGTCGGGCGCAACGGCCTTGACGTCGTCGGGCGTCACAAACGTGCGGCCACGAAGAAACGCGTGCGCGCGCGACGCCTGGGCAAGGGAAATCGTCGCACGCGGGCTCGCGCCGAATTCGATGAGCGGCACCAGATCCTTGAGTCCCGCCTCCGCCGGAGCACGCGTGGCATGCACGATGTCGACGATGTAGTCAATGATGCGATCGTCCATGTACAGCTCGGCAATATGCGCCCGCGCTTCCATGATCTGCGCCGGCGTGGCCACGCGTTCGATCGGGATTGGCTGGCCACCCGCCATGCGACGCATGATTTCCTTCTCCTCATCACGCGTCGGGTAGCCGACGCGGAGCTTCAGCATGAAGCGGTCTACCTGCGCTTCGGGAAGGGGATACGTGCCTTCCTGCTCGATCGGGTTCTGCGTGGCGAGGACGAGGAACGGTTCGTCGAGCTTGAAGGTGTTCCCCCCAATCGTGACCTGCTTCTCCTGCATCGCCTCGAGCAGTGCAGCCTGCACCTTGGCGGGCGCTCTATTGATCTCGTCCGCAAGGATGATGTTGGAGAAGATAGGGCCCTTCTTCACGCTGAAGAGCCCCGTGGACTGGTCGTAGACCTGCGTGCCGAGCACGTCCGCGGGAAGCAAGTCGGGCGTGAACTGGATGCGCTGGAAGCCGGTGTCGATGGCTTCCGAAAGCGTGCGCACCGTGAGCGTCTTCGCGAGACCGGGAACACCTTCAAGAAGGCAATGGCCACCGGTGAGGAGGCCGATGAGCAGGCGCTCCACCATGTATTCCTGTCCCACCACGCGGCGGGCCACCTGTTGCTGGACGCGGTGGACGAGCGCCGCGTCGGCGCCGAGCGTTGATTGCGTTGCCACGGAAGACAGGGGCTGAGGCTGAGATGGAAAGCGGGGACCCAAGGATTCTACACCGCTGCGCTCCGGCGATACACCACCACCGTGCGCAACTGTTCTCCAGCTCTTAGCGCGTCAGGGCCGCGATCAAGTCGAGCTCCTTCTTCGTGAGCGCGCGAGACTCGCCAGACGCGAGGGCGCCGAGTCGGACTGGCCCGAATGCGGTGCGCACCAGCCGCTGGACTTCGAGCCCGAGTGCCTCGCACATCCGGCGCACCTCCCGGTTGCGCCCTTCCGCGATGGTCAGTTCCAGCTCCCAGCGGCCACTGCCGATAGGTGTCGCCGTTGCTTCCAGCGCAACAACGGGCCCATCCTCGATGTCGACGCCGCGAAGCGCCTGTCGCGCAGCACCCGGCGCATCGCCCCGCACCGTGGCCACGTAGGTGCGTTCCACTTCCCGGCTGGGATGCGTCAGCTTGTGCGCCGCGTCGCCGTCGGTGGTGAGGAGGAGCACGCCCTCGGTCAGGTAGTCCAGGCGGCCGACGTAGGTGAGGCCCGGCGTGTCCTCGACGATTCCGAACACGGTTGGGCGACCACCCGGATCGTCACGCGTCGTGAGCACACCGGACGGCTTGTTCATCACCATCCAGGTGGTGGCCGCAGGAGCGCGCACGCCAGCGCCGTCTACCGCGACGACATCTTTCCCGGGATCAACGACCTGGCCGATCGTCGCGATGACGCCGTTCACCGTCACGCGCCCGGCGCGAATGAGGTCCTCTGCCTTCCGCCGCGCGGCGATCCCCGCACGGGCCAGATAGCGCTGGAGCCGCATGGGCTCCTCGGACTTCTTCTTCGGAGCCGGACGGTGGTGCCGATGCCGCTCGGTCATGAGGGCACGGCGCTCGTCACCTGCTCCGTCACCGGGCGTGGATCTGTCCGGAGCGCGATCGCGAGTTCCTCCGCGCGCGGAAGCTCCGCCAGGTGGCGCAGTCCGAAGTGCTCGAGAAAGTGCGAGGTCGTGCCGTAGAGCAGCGGGCGCCCGAGCCCTTCCCCGCGCCCGACGACATCGATAAGCCCGCGCTCATGCAGCGACTTGAGCACGCTGCCGACGCCGACACCGCGGATCTCCTCGATCTCGGCCCTGCCTAACGGCTGCCGGTACGCGATGAGCGCGAGCGTCTCGAGCGCCGCCCCTGACAGCCGGGCGGGGCGCGAGCTGAGCTGCGCGCGCTCGATGGCTTCGGTGTATTCCGCGCGTGTCAGGATCTGCCACCCGCCCCCCAGCTCGACGAGCTCGACACCGTGGCCGTCCACATCGTAATGCTCGCGCAGCTCATCGAGCGCGGATTGCAGTGCCGCGGGCGATGCTTCATCATCGAGCGCCGACAGCTCCTCGACCGGGATGGGCCGGGGGCTGGCGAACAGCGCCGCCTCAAGCAGCTTCGCCAGCGGTGTCACGAGAGATCTCCACAGACGCGAACGGTCGAGGTTGCGCGAGTCTCAGCTCGCCACGGCGGGCGAGCTCGAGAAGGGCGAGCAGCGCCGAGAGGACCTGCCAGGGCTCGGCATTGCGTGGAAGAATATCGGACCATGTGGCGTTGGCGCGGAGCGCGAGCAACGCGCGCACCGTCGTCATTGCGCCATCCACGTCGAGCGGACGCGGAATCATTTCGTGCATCGTCGGCCGCGTGGCGACGCGGAGCACGCGATCCACAGCAGCCAGCAGTTCGGCGAGGTTAAGCGCGAGCGGCGGCGCTGGCGGGGGCGCCTGAGGCGGGAACCACGACCGGCCGAAGCGATTGCGACGGTCTTCCGCACGGCGCTCCAGCAGTCCCACCACCTCGCGCATCTGTTGATACTCGAGCAACCGGCGCACGAGTTCCGCGCGCGGATCCTCCCAGTGCTCCTCCTGGGTGTTCCGTGGCAGGAGCAGTTGCGCCTTGATACGGAGAAGGCGCGCGGCCATTTCGAGATAGTCCGCTGCTTCGTCGAGATCCATGCCCTTGACGCGCGCGAGAAACTGCTCGCAGACCTGCGCGATGGGGATGTCGTAGATGTCGAGGCGCTCGTCACGGATGAGTGAGAGCAGCAGGTCAAGCGGCCCGGAGAACTGGGCGAGCTCGACCGCGAACGACGGAGGAGGGCCGTGAGCCGCCGCGTTCAGCGCGTCCACGGGCTCGACAGCACGTAGGGGAACACCACTTCCGCGGCCCGCCGAAAGCCCACGAAGGCCGGCTTCATCCATGCATCGATGACGGGCCGGCCCACCGTCAGGAGGAGCATGACGATCAGCAATCCGTAGGCGCCGACGCGCTGATACTGGTAGGACAATTTCGGCGGCAGCATGTACTTGAGGACATGCGATCCATCCAGTGGCGGAATGGGAATGAGATTGAACGCCGCGAGCACGAGATTCACGGCAATGCCACGGATGAACATCCACTGCAGTAGCGCAATCGTGTCATTGGCGACCGGGAGCGCGCGGCCGAGGAGGCCGAGCAGCACGATGAGTGGAATGAAGAGCAGCGCGAGGATTGCATTGACCGTCACGCCGGCGAGCGACACGATGATGTCACCGCGCTTCAACTGCCGGTAGTTCGCCGGATTGACCGGGACGGGTTTTGCTCCCCCGAACGCCACGCCCGCCGTCATGTACGTGATCGCAGGCAGGATCACGGTCATGAACGGGTCGATGTGCCTGGCGGGGTTCCAGGTCAGCCGCCCGAGGTCTTGCGCGGTTGAATCGCCCTGCTTGAGGGCGGCGTACCCGTGCGCATATTCGTGCGCGACCATGGAAAACAGCAGCACAGGCGCTACGAGGAGGAACTCGGAGAACGAATCCAAACGGCGGGGCCTGGGGAGCGTTTCGTGACGCGGTCTTCGTAACGCTGTCGGTGAGGCCGTGAAGCTAGTCGCACAATGGGCTAAATCCAAGCTCCAACTTGACATGGACGCATGGGGCGGGTAGCTTTTGAGGCTACTACATCGCACAGAAAACCGGAGAAGATACGAAGTGCCGAATATTGCTAGCGCAAAGAAGAATATGCGGAAGACCCGTTCCGCCACGGTGCGGAATCGCGCGCAGCGCGCGGCGCTTCGCACAGCGCTGAAGAAGGCGAAGTTGCCCGACTCGACACTCGAGACCAGGAAGGAAGCGGTCGCCTTGCTCGATCGCGCCGCCCGCAAGGGATTGGTGCATCGCAATGCGGCCGCCCGCCACAAGAGCAAGCTGGCGACGCGCGCTTCCTGATCGCTGCGCCGCCCTGATCGCTGCGCCGCCCTGATCGCCGCGCCGTCCGCACGCAAAGGGCTCTGACACAAGTCAGAGCCCTTTTTAGTGCCGTCCGGTCAGAGCGCCGCCAGTTCCCCGCCGCACCGCTCGCAGTACCACTCCGTCGGATAGTTCAGCGTCCCGCATTCCTGGCACTTGAGCGTCTTCACGGACTCGCCACGCACGCCCTTCATGAATGACGAGGGTGTTTCGGGCCCGCTCGGCCGGCCGACTGCGGATGAGGACCGATCCGTCCGCGGTGTCGGCGCATCTGCCGGCGCGATGGGAGCGGGGTTTGCGGCCGCCGGGATCGGCGCGGTGGGAGGACGCCTGTCGTCGGGTGCGATCAGTGAGCTCACGAACGCGAGATCGTCGAAACCGGATGTGCGCCGCCCGACGCCTGGGCTGGGTGTGAGGCGCTGGGGAGGAGCGGAGGGCGCAGCGGTCGATGTAGCAGGTGCCGACGGAGGCGCCTGAGCGGACGATGACGTCTGCGTGAGCGGCGCATTGGTGGCATGTGCGTTGGTCGCCTGCGCGCTGGTGGACGACGCGCTCGCCGACACTGCCTCCTCCACGATCGCACGCCCACTGGCTTCGGCGCGCACCGGTGCTGTCGTCGCGGCGGCTGCGATCGCACCCGACTGGCGTGGTGCACCTGCATCCGCGAGATCGGACTTCACCTCTCCCGCTGTTTCAGTCTTCTCCTCCAGTGTCGCAGGGGCGGAGGCCTTTCCCACTTCAGGTTCGACCGCCACCGGCGGCTTCGGGACTTCGGTTTCGGCGCGCGGAGATTCGGTGTCAGCCTCAGGCTTGACGGCCGCCTTGGCGGACGCCTCTTTCGTCGCGATTGCCTCGCGAGACACAGGGGGCTCGCCAGCACCCTCTCCAGCCGCAATCGGGCTATCGGCAGGCCCGCCGCGCTCGCCGGCACTGGCGTCGCTTCCCGTAGCGGCCGCGTGGATTTCCCTGAGCCGCGCGACATCCCCGGCGACATCGGTCCGTTGCGCTGTCGCGCGTGACAGCGCCTCGTCGGTGTGCGCGGAAATCTCCTTCCACTGTTCAGACGTGTACTCGCCAACCTGGTGACGCAGTTCTGCCTCTGCGCGCTCGTCGCGGAGTTCCGCGTGTTCTTTCTCGACGATGGAGAGGCGCGCTTCGAGTGCCTCGATCTGCGTACGAAGCTCGCCGGTCCGCCCGCCAACGCGATCGAGGACAGCCTTGAGACGCATTTTGTAGTCGGCAAGGACGCGGTCGTACACCGCACGGGGCGTGCTGTCGACCTTCGCCTCAAGCTGCCGGATCCACGTTTCGTAGCGCTCGCGCTCCTGCAGGAGGGCGGAGAGCTCCTCCGAGACGTTACTTGATGGGGATGCCCCGGCACTACGCTCGCTCATCGTTTCCTCCCTGAATCCGGCGCCCGTGCGCCGGCTTGCACACCTGCATCCCTCTCGCGACGGGCGCGCAGCTCGCGCACGTCTGTCTCGGACAGCACCGTCACCCGGCCCAACACCCGGGCGCCCAGCAGAATTCGTGCGGCATGTTCCAGACTCTCCATGCGCTGGTGCGCGGCGGTCAGTGTGGGACCGATCGTCGTCGCCCCGTGATTGGCCAGCAGGAACGCATCGTGTCCGGCGAGATACGGCTCCAAGCTCTCGGCCAGCGCCTCCGTTCCGGGTGTGGCGTACGGCACGAGCGCGACGGCGCCCATTTGCAAGATAACTTCCGGAAGTACCGCGTCCATGACCGGCTCCCCGGCAACGGCAAAGGCAGTGGCCGCCGGAGGGTGCGCGTGCACCACCGCCATGACGTCCGGACGACGGGCGTAGATACGCAAATGCATGAGGATTTCGGACGACGCCGCCCGTGTGCCGTGACGCCGCTCGCCATCGAGGGTCAACTCGACGAGATCCGAAGGGCGCACGTCGCATTTGCTCATGCCGGCCGGAGTCGCGAGCACGCGTTTGCCGAGGCGAATCGACACATTGCCGTCGGGTCCGGCGATCAACCCCCGCTCGTACAGGCGCTGGCATACGCGGACGATGTCCGCCGCTGCTTTTCGCGTCGCGCTCATGATGTCGACGCTATGCCGGCGATGCGGCCTCTTCGCGGTAGACGATGCGGCCACCGACAAGCGTGCACTGCACGCGCCCATCAAGGGTGGCACCCACCCACGGAGAGTTGCGCCCCTTTGAAAGGAACTTGCGCGCATCGACCTTCCATTGGCGTGCCGGATCGAACACGGTGATGTCGGCGACTGCGTCGCGAGCGAGTGTCCCCCCGGGAAGCTTGAAGACTCGCGCCGGCATCGTCGACATTTTCATGATCAGCGTCGGGATGTCGATGATCCCGGACTTCACGAGGTGCGTGATGATGACCGCCAGGGCGGTCTCCAGCCCGACGATCCCATTCGGCGCATCTGCGAATTCGCGCTCTTTTTCGTCGTAATGATGCGGCGCGTGGTCCGTGGCAACCACGTCAATCGTTCCATCGCGCACCGCCTCGCGCAATGCCTCCACATCCTCCATGGTGCGCAGCGGCGGATTCATCTTGGCGTTGGTGTTGTAGCCATCGACCATGTCCTCCGTCAGTGCGAGGTGATGCGGGCACACCTCCGCGGTCACGCCAATCCCCCGCTCCTTTCCCCAGCGGATCAACTCGACCGATCCCTTGGTGCTCATGTGGCACAAGTGCACGTTGCCCCCCGTGCGCCGCGCGAGCAGGATGTCGCGGATGACCATGATCTCTTCCGCCTCAGCCGGGATACCCTTGAGCCCGAGCTTGGCGCTCATGAGTCCCTCGTTCATCGCCCCGCCGTGCGCGAGTGTCGGTTCCTCGCAATGGTCCGCCACCGGGATGCCGAAGGTACGGGCATACTCGAGTGCGGTGCGCATGAGGTGCGCGCTGACCACCGGCTTGCCATCGTCACTCACGGCCACCGCGCCGGCGCCAATCATCTCGCCGAACTCCGCAAGCGATTCGCCGCGCTGCCCTACGGAAATGGCGCCGATGGGGTACACGCGCGACGACCCGGCACGCATGGCCTGCCGGATGATGAAGCCGACGGCGGCCTGGTTGTCGGTGACGGGGTCGGTATTCGGCATCGCGCAGACAGCGGTGAACCCCCCCGCCGCTGCCGCGCGGACCCCGGTCGCGATCGTTTCGACGTCCTCACGCCCCGGTTCGCGCAAGTGACAGTGCACGTCGATGAAGCCGGGCGCGATCACGGACCCTCGACACTCGATGACTTCCACGTCCTCGCCTAACGACGCACGCTCGAGCGGCGCCCCGGCGTGGGTGATCTTGCCATCCGTCACCAGCACATCGCCGTGCGCGTCGAGGCCGCGCGATGGATCGACGACGCGACCGCCGGCCAGCAGGACGCGACTCATGCGTGCCCTCCCTTCGCCGACTCGGCGAGTTCGGGCTTGCCGCCCGCGAGGAGGTACAACACGGCCATGCGCACCGCGACCCCGTTCGTCACCTGGTCGAGAATGACACTGTGCGGTCCGTCGGCTACGTCCGAGTCGATCTCCACGCCGCGATTCATCGGGCCGGGGTGCAGGATGAGAATGTCTCCCGGCGCGCGCTCGAGGCGCTCCCTCGTGACGCCGAAGACACGGTTGTATTCGCGGAGCGAGGGGATGTACCCGGCACTCATGCGCTCGAGTTGGAGGCGCAGGATGTTGAGTGCCTGCGCCCATTCGATCGCCGCCTCGATCCGGTCGAACACCTTCACGCCCATCTCGTCGATGGCATTTGGCAGGAGTGAACGCGGCCCGCACAC
>JBKJKH010000169.1:0-4717 GCA_046597595.1 Gemmatimonadaceae bacterium | reverse complement strand
CGTGACGCGTTGGTTGTCATCAATTTCAAAGGCATTCTTCGAGTCTCCTTCGAGCTTCTTCTGCTCCAGCAGCGGACGCCATTCCGTGCCGGCCTGCAGCAGCTGCTCCGGTGTCGCACCACCAGAGAGCTCGCACGCCTCGATCGAGCAGGACTCCGGAAAGTTCCCGCGAAAGAACGCGGTGTCCACGACCACGCCCCGTACCACACCGGGCACTCCGAGTCGCACGAGACACCAGTCGTGCCCCGGCGTCCGGCGACGGCGCGTCTCCCATCCGTCCATCCACTTGCCGCGATCAGTGTACTCCCCCTCGCGCCACTCGGCTTCATGCGCGCGGAGCAAGGCGGCCATGGGCGCGAAGAATTCGTCGTTCGCCGCGATGACGGCACCACCGAGTCGTTCGGCGGCGAGATCCACGAGATCGGTAAATGGGGCGGTCATTCCGTGTGCAGGAGTTGCATCCCTGTGGGTGCGCCGGCAAACGCACCGTTGTCGAATACGAGACTGCCTCGAAGGTACGTGGCGCGAACGACGCCTGACAGGGTGCGCCCGTCGTACGGCGTAATCTTGTGGCGATGCGCCAATGTGCTCGCATCAACCGTGAAGCGTGCCTCGGGATCCCAGACAACGCAGTCCGCATCGTATCCCGGCGCAATCGCGCCCTTCCGGCTGCCGAGGCCAGCGAGCGTCGCCGGGGCCGTGCTCATCCAGCGCGCGATGTCCGAGGGCACGACGCGGCGACGCTGCATGGCCGTCCATGTCGCCGCCAACGCAACCTGTAACGACGCAATCCCGCCCCACGCCGAGAAGAAGGATCCATCAGCCGGCGTTTTCATCGCCGGAGGTGCCGGTGAGTGATCACTCGCCACGAGATCAAGCACACCGTCCTGAAGTGCGCCAATCAGGCGGTCGCGATCGCGCGCCTCGCGGATGGGCGGTGCGCACTTCCACGCGAGTGCGGAATCCCTGATCTCCTCCGCCGCGAAATATATGTAGTGCGGGCACGTCTCGGCGGTTATGCGCACGCCTGATTCGCGCGCGTCGCGGATGATGGCGATCGCATCGCCCGCTGCGACGTGCACGATGTGCACGCGTGTGCCGAACTCACTGGCGAGGCGCACAATGAGCGCGATGGCCTCGAGTTCCGCTTCAACTGGCCGTGAGTGCAGATACGTCGAGTAGCGGCGCGGGTCGAATGTGTCGGCCGCGGCTGATGCGCGGAGAATTGGTTCGGGCGATTCCGCGTGGACGAGCAATGGTGCGCCGATCTCCGCAAGCACAGGCATCGCTTCGCGAAGCTCATGCTCGGCGACCTCGGCGAAATCCTCGACGCCCGACGGCACCATGAAGCACTTGAAGCCAAGCACGCCCCGGAGACGAAGACCGCGCAGCGACGCAGTATTTCCGGGGACCACTCCGCCCCAGAATCCGACGTCGACATGGCACTTCCCGGCGGCAGCCGCGCGCTTCACGTCGAATGCATGTTCGGAAACAGTCGCCGGGGTGGAGTTGAGTGGCATGTCCACAACGGTGGTGATGCCGCCAGCGGCCGCCGCGCGGGTCGCCGTTTCAAAGCCTTCCCAGTCCGTGCGACCCGGCTCATTGATGTGCACATGCGTGTCCACAAGGCCAGGCATGATGACGAGGTCTCCATAGTCAGTCGCGCGCTCGCTGGCGTCGTACGCAGCAACCCGCACGAACTCGCCATCACGCATGATGATCGTTGCAGCGCGTTCGCCATCGGGCGTCACCACGCGACGTGAACGGAGAGCCACGTCCTCGCTCACGGGTGCCACCGCAATTCAGGCCGTCTCCGCCCAGAACTGCCTGAGCAGGTTTCCCGCCACCTTCTGCCTGTAACTCGCGGTCGAGCGCACGTCGTCGATCGGCGTGATCTCTTCCTCGAGCACAGTCGCGGCAGCGTCAGGACCGAGGCCTCCTGCGAGCGCCGCTTCTGCACGGGGCGCACGAACGACGGTGGGTCCGACCGAGCCAAAGGCGATTCGGGGTTGCTCCCCTCGCACTGCGGCCATCACGACCTTCGAGATCGCCTGTGCGGCGCGAGTGCCGACCTTGCGAAACCACTGCGCGCCATCGATCGGCGCGATTTCGAGGGCGACGATCAATTCATCCGGACGGCGAACGGTGGCGCGATACCCGGTGTAGAACTGCGCGAAGGGGACATGCCTTTCTCCGTCACTGACGCTCGCCAGCACGACCATCGCTTCCGCGACCGAGAGCACCGGAAGCGTATCACCCGCTGGTGATGCATTGGCCACGTTCCCACCGATTGTGCCACGATTCTGGATCTGCGCTCCACCGATTTCGCGCGCCGCGTGCACCAGCATTGGCACGCGCTGTTTCACGAGGCGCGACTTCGCAATGCAGGTATACGTCGCCAGCGCGCCGATCCGCAGCACGCCGCCATGCATGGCAATCCGGCGCAGCGGCGCGAGGGACCAGATGTCGAGCAATTGCGTCTCGCGCAACGTGCCGAAGTTGAGCGCGACGTACAGGTCCGTCGCGCCAGCCAGCGGCGTGAGGGGCCCTTCATCGCGCAGCATCCTCAGCGCCTCGTTCAGGGAGCGCGGTGCGAGTTGACGAAGGGGGCTGACCGCACCCTTCACGCGTCGTCCCAGCGTTCTTGTCCGGCCGCGATCACCGAGCGGTAGATCGCTTCGTATCCCGTGCAACGACAGAGATTCCCCGCCAGCGCAGTGCGTACCTTCTCGAGCGAGGTCGTGGGACCCAGTGCCAGCGCGGCCATGATCATTCCCGGGGTGCAGATGCCACACTGCGCACCTCCATGCGCGGCGAACGCCCGCTGCAACGGGTGATCGCCGCCTAACGCCTCGATGGTGCGCACGTTCGTACCCGCGACGTGCGACACCGGGACGAGACACGCGCAGACCATCTCGCCATCCACGAGCACGGTGCACGCGCCGCACTCCCCTTCTCCACATCCCTCCTTGGCGCCGGTCAGCCCAAGGTCTTCACGCAGCACGTCGAGCAGCCGCCGGAGCGGATGCGTCGCCACCGAAGTGCGCGCTCCATTGATCGTGAAGGTGATCGGCGCAGTCACTTTACCGCCAGGGCCATGATGCGTTCCGGCGTCGCTGGGATCGAGCGCAGATCCAGGCCGAGGTGACGGATTGCATTCACGATTGCGGGCGCGGGACCATCCATCGGCATCTCCCCGATGCCCTTCGCGCCATGCGGCCCGTGTGCTCCGGGGGTCTCCATGATCTCGACGTCCATGCGCGGCGTGTCGAGCGTCGTGGGAATGATGTAGTTGGTCAGCTGGTTGTTGGCCATCGCGCCATTCCGCACGACAACCTCCTCCAGCAGCGCCCATCCAATCCCCTGCGCGGTGCCGCCCTCGATCTGGCCGGCAACGAGCATGGGATGAATGGCGCGGCCGACGTCCTGCACCAGAGTCATCCGCGTCGGCTTCACCTCATACGTCACGTCGTCAAGTGCAACTTCCGCGACGTCACATCCCCACCCATAGGTGGCATACGCGTCCCCGCGGTACAGCGCGTCATCCCAGACGACATCGGACGGCTTCTCGTACTGTCGCGTGATGGTGAACGCGCCGTGTTTCCGCGCGAAGTCCATCGGGGAGAGCGGGGAACATTGCTCCCGCATTGCCTCAGCGCACTGCTGCAGAATTTTCCCCACCACCATGCACGTGCGCGACGCAACCGTTGGTCCACTGTCGGGAACAGCATGCGTGTCTGGAATGACCGGCATCACGTGCTCGTAGTCGATACCCAGCGCGTCCGCGACAATCTGGCTGTGCATCGTCCGCGTCCCCTGGCCGATCTCCGTGCTCGCCACGAGGATGCGCACGCACTCCGGAGTTGCTTCGAGCGACGCCTGCGATGCGAGATTTACCTCGCCCGCCCCTGTGAATCCCGAGCCGTGAAAGAAGAGCGCGATGCCGATGCCCTTGTTCGTCCCACGCCAGTCGCGCCACTTGCGGCGGAACGCCGTACGCTGGGCGGCTCGCTTGAGCGTCTCGCGCGCGGTGCAATCCGCCTGCATGACCTGTCCCGTGGCTGTGGTGTCACCGGCGCGCAGGGCATTTTTCTGGCGGATGGTCAGGGGGTCGAGATCCAGTGCTTCCGCAATGCGGTCCATGTGGACCTCCATTGCAAACTGCGTCTGCGGCGCGCCGAACCCGCGAAATGCGCCGTTCGGCGGCGTGTGTGTCATCATCGCGCGGCCGGTGATGCGGGTGTGCGCGCAGCGATAGGGGCCGGCGGCGTGGATGCAGCCACGCGACAACACGACAGGGCTCAGCGTGACGTACGCACCACCATCGAGAACGACCTCGATATCCATCGCGACGAGCGTACCGTTCTTCGTCACCCCGGTGCGATGCCGCACGATCGACGGATGACGTTTCGTCGTTGCCAGCATGTCCTCGGTGCGATCGTAGAGGATCTTCACCGGCCGCTGTGCCTTGATCGCGAGAATTGCCGCGTGCGCGGCCAGCATCGAGGGATATTCCTCCTTTCCACCAAATCCCCCGCCTGTCTCCGTCTGGACCACGCGGATGCGCGAATCGGGCCAGCCAAGGAGTGACCGCATCGCCTTCTGCACATAGAACGGACATTGGATGGAGCCATAGAGCGTGATGCCATCGCCCTCGGGAACCGCAATGATGATGTTCGGCTCGATGTACACGTGCTCCTGCGATCCTGTCCGGTAC
>JBKJKH010000145.1:0-7852 GCA_046597595.1 Gemmatimonadaceae bacterium | reverse complement strand
AGCTCGGATTCCGAGTCGGCCAACTGCGTCAGACCTCCATCACTTCGGCTTCCTTCGACTTGAGCAGCGCGTCGAGCTTGCTGATGAAGTCGTCGTGCATCTTCTGCAGGTCCTTCTCCGCCGTCTTCTTGTCGTCCTCGGAGATGCCGTCGAGCTTCTTGATCTTGTCTCGCGCATCCGTGCGCGCGTGACGGATCACGATTCGGCCGTCCTCGGCGAGCTTGTGCAGCACCTTCACCAGCTCCTTGCGACGCTGCTCGTTCATCGACGGCAGCGGCACGCGGATGATGCCGCCCTGATGCGCGGGATCGAGGCCCAACTCGGACTCGCGTATGGCCTTCTCGATCGCTTTCGCCTGGCCCTTGTCGAAGGGCGTCACGATGAGCACGCGCGGCTCGGGCGCGGACACGTTCGCGCACTGATTGAGCGGCAGCATCGAGCCGTAGGCTTCGACGCGAATCGAGTCGAGCATGTTGGGCGATGCCTTGCCCGACCGAATGCTCGAAAACTCGCGCTTGGAGTTTTCGAATCCCTTCTCCATGCCGAGCTTCGTGTTGCTCAGGATCTGCGGAATAGTGGTCATGAAACCAGAGTCCCTATGCGTTCGCCCCGCACGACGCGTTCGATCGCGCCGGGGCTGTTGATGTTGAGCACGACTATCGGAAGCGAATTCTCCTTGCACAGCGTGATGGCCGTCTGGTCCATCACGCCCAGCTCCTCCAGCATCACGTCGCGATAGCTGATCTGTTCGTACAGCGTTGCATCCGGATTCTTCTTGGGATCGGCGGAATACACGCCGTCGACGCTCGTCGCCTTGATGATGACGTCCGCCTTGATCTGGATCGCGCGCAGGACCGCGGCGGTATCCGTCGAGAAATACGGATTGCCCGTTCCGGCCGCGAAGACGACCAGCCGCCCCTTCTCGAAATGGCGGAGGGCGCGG
The DNA here is from genome assembly GCA_046597595.1 of Gemmatimonadaceae bacterium. Lineage (GTDB taxonomy): Bacteria > Gemmatimonadota > Gemmatimonadetes > Gemmatimonadales > Gemmatimonadaceae > JBKJKH01. Next base: position 6,909 of record JBKJKH010000145.1, on the reverse strand, counting down.
CGCCGGATGTACGGCTCCGCGAGTTCTTCCATGCGGATGGCGGTCATGACGCGCGTGTCGATTCCTTCGCGCTCGAGCAGGTCCTGCAACGCCAGCGCGTTGATGACCGTGCCCAGCATGCCCATGTAGTCCGCGGCAACGCGGTCCATCCCCATCTTCGACAGCTGCGTACCGCGGACGATGTTCCCACCACCGATCACGAGCCCGACACTGGCGCCAAGCTCGACCAGTCCCTTGATCTCGTGCGCAAAGCGGCGAATGGTGTCGAAGTCGAATCCAAAGCCCTTGTCGCCGGCCAGGGCTTCACCGGAGAGCTTCAGCAACACGCGCGGATAGAACAGCGCGGGGTTCGGCTCAGGGACGCGGAACGCTCCTGACACCGGCCGCCTACTCCTCGCCGAGCGCGAAACGCGCGAAGCGCCTGACCTCGATCTTTTCGCCGGTCTTCGCGGACGCTTCCTTCACGAGCTCGCCCACGGTCTTCGACGTTTCGCGGACCCACGGCTGGTTGAGCAGCGTGTTGTCCTTGAAGAACGCCTCGACTTTTCCTTCGGCAATCCTGGTGGCGATGTGCTCGGGCTTGCCGCTCTCCTTGGCCTGCTGCTCCGCGATACGGCGCTCGCGATCCACGACGTCGGCCGCGATGCCATCACGATCGACTGCCAGCGGATTCGTCGCGGCGATGTGCTGCGCGATATCGCGGCAGAGATTCTTGAAATCATCGGTGCGTGCGACGAAGTCCGTCTCACAGTTGACTTCCACGAGCACGGCAAGCTTGCCGTTGTGGTGGACGTAGCTGTGCACGAGGCCTTCGCTGGCCGTGCGTCCCGCGCGCTTGTCGGCCTTCGCGATCCCGCGCGTGCGCAGGAGCTCGATAGCCTTTTCCATCTCGCCGCCTGTCTCCTCCAGCGCCTTCTTGCACTCCATCATCCCCGCACCGGTGCGCTGGCGGAGCTCGGATACTTCCTTGGCCGTGATCTTCGTTGCGGTCATGCTCATTTCGCTCGCTGCTGAAAGAACGCCGCCGGACTGACCCGGCGGCGTCGCTCTGTGAATTGCTGGTTACTCGGCTGCGTCGTCTCCGCCTTCATCGCCGCCGCCTTCACCGCCTTCTCCGCCCTCTCCCCCCTCGGCACCAGGCTTGAGCGCTGCAATCGCGTCAGCCTTTGCACGACGGCGGCGCGGACGGCGCCGGCGACGCTTCTCGTCGTCTCCACCACCAGCCGCTTCGGAGCCACGCTCGCTGCTGTAGGTGATGGCCTCGCTCTCCTCGACTTCCTCGCGCACGGGCGCCTCACGGCGCGCCTCGGCGAGGGTGTCGGCGATGGCTCTCGTGATCAGCTCCACGGAACGAATCGCATCGTCGTTGGCGGCGATTGGGACCGTAATGAGGTCGGGATCCGCGTTCGTATCGACGATCGCGACGATCGGGATACCAAGCTTGTTGGCCTCCTCGACGGCGATGCGCTCCTTCTTCGAGTCGACGACGAACATCAGGCCCGGAATGCGGCCCATGTGCTTGATGCCCTCGAGGTTCTTCGAGAGCTTATCGCGCTGCCTGGACATCAGCAGCTGCTCTTTCTTTGTGTAGTTCTCGAAGCCGCCGCCCTCTTCCGAGCCCGCCTGGAGCTCCTTGAGGCGCTTGATCTGCTTCTTGACCGTCTGGAAGTTCGTGAGCAGGCCGCCGAGCCAGCGTTCGGTGACGTGCATCGCGCCCGCGCGCTGAGCCTCCGCCATGACGATCGCCGACAGCTGGCGCTTCGTGCAGACAAACAGGACGTTCTCACCACGCATCACGACATCGCGCACGAGCTTCTGCGCGAGCTCCAGCTGACGCAGCGTCTTCTGGAGGTCGATGATGTGGATGCCGTTGCGCTCGGCAAAGATGAACTTGCGCATCTTGGGATTCCACCGGCGCGTCTGATGGCCGAAATGGACGCCCGCCTGGAGGAGCTGATCGAGATTTGGAGCCATGCGGTTAACTGATTCCTGAGGTTTTTGTGTGACCGTCCGCGTCCGTCACGGTCCCTGTCGACCGGTTGCCCGGCACCCGACAGAGACTCGGGACGCGTGTGAGATACGTGCGATTATCGCTTGCTGAACTGGAACTTCTTGCGTGCCTTCGGACGGCCCGGCTTCTTGCGCTCGACCGCGCGTGCATCACGCGTGAGCAGGCCCAGGTCGCGGAGCTTGCGGCGGTGCGTCTCGTCCAGCTGCACGAGGGCACGCGCCACGGCGAGACGCAATGCGCCCGCCTGACCCGTCTGGCCGCCGCCTTCGCACTTCGCCTTCACGTCGAACTTGCCCAGCTGATCCGTCGCCGTGAAGGGCTGCTGGATCGCGGACACCAACGCGGGCCGGGGAAAGAAATCGCCGAGCGTGCGCCCGTTGACGTCCCACTTGCCCGAGCCGGGCTTCAGGTACAGGCGACACACCGCTTCCTTGCGGCGTCCAATCGTGTGAATCACGTCAGACATTTACTTGGACTCCCGCTTCGGAAAGGTGAGGGTCTTGGGCTGCTGCGCGACGTGCGGATGCTCGGCACCCGCGTAGACGCGCAGCTTGTTGCGGAGGGGACCACGGCCGAGGGCCGTCTTCGGCAGCATGCCGTAGACCGCCTTCTCGATCACCCGCTCGGGGTGCTTGGCGAGCATGGTGGCGAACGGCGTGAACCGCTCGTGACCCATGTAGCCGGTGTGGTGGAAGTATTCCTTCTGCTCCGCCTTGCGACCCGTAACGCGCACCTTGCTGGCGTTGATCACAATGACGTGGTCGCCGGTGTCCATGTGGGGCGTGTACATCGGCTTGTGCTTGCCGCGGATAATGCGCGCGACTTCGGTCGCCAGGCGACCAAGGACCATACCGTCCGCATCGACAACTACCCAGTTGTTCTCGATGTCGGAGGGAGTGGCTGTGTAAGTCCCTCTCATCTTCCTGCCTGAATTGGAAAGTCCTGCGCCTCACCGGTGCGTCATGCAACCCGGGTCTCGGCCGCCCGTCGAAACAAGGCGTTTTTGTGCGCAGACTTGCAAGCTACGCAACGAGTTACGCTAAGTCAACGGTCACTCCATCTCAACTAGAAGGGCCCCCTTCTCCACGGCCTGGCCTGGCTGGGCGAGGACGGTTTTCACCTTCCCCGCACCAGGCGCCCGCAGCTCGTTCTCCATCTTCATGGCTTCCATTACAACCAGACCCTGCCCCGCCTGGACGGCATCGCCAGGCTGCACGAGGACCCGAACGACCAGGCCCGGCATCGGCGCCTTGAGAGGAGCAGGGCCGACCGGACCTGCAGCGGCCGCTGACAGGTCGCGCACAGTCCGGGTGCGCTCGTCGAGCGCTTCGACGTTGAACCGGTAGCCACCCACGCGAAGGACGTACTCCCCCTTCCCGTTCCGGCGCGCCACGACTCGGTGCACTTCGTCACCGATGGTCAGCAGCTTGACGGGAGTGCCTTCCACGTCAGCGACGTGGGCGCGCACGGTCTCCCCGTCGACACGCACGCCTTCCCCGTCGATGATGACTTCGACCCGCTTCCCTGCGACATCAACGAGGTACTTCATGCAACCCCCGGGGCCAACTCACAGACCGTTTCCACGTGGGCCGTCTGCGGGAACATGTCGAACGCTTTCACGCTCACGATCCGGTAGCCCTCGAGCCGCGCGACATCGCGCGCGAGCGTGGCGGGGTTGCAGCTCACGTAGATGAGGGCGCGCGGAAGCGGATCGGCCGCGGCGAGTGCCGCCGTGACGCGGGCATCGAGACCGGCGCGCGGCGGGTTGAGCAGCACGACGTCCGCCGGAAGTGCGCTGGGAAGTGCCTCTTCTACGGTTGAAGAAATGACCCGGGATCCTTCGGGAAGGCGGCGGCCGCACCAGCGCGCCGCGTCTTCATCGCTCTCGATCGCAAGGACGTGAACACCGCTGCGCGCGATCGCCTCGGCGGTATCGCCGGAGCCGGCGTACGCGTCGATCACGTGCTTCGGGGCGTACCGCATGGTGAGCTCGACCGCGTAGCGCTGCAGCTCGGCTGCCATGGCTGGGTTCACCTGCGCGAATGATGCGCCCGGCGTCGGCGCGATGCGCCGGTCGTGCAGGAGGCGCGGGCGCCCCTTCTCGCGCTGCCACCAGATGGCGCTCACGCTGGGGACCGCGCCCGCAAAGCGTTCGTGAGCGGGCCAGTGCGAACCGCCTTCGACAACCAGCGCAGCGCCATCATCGAGCAGGCGCACGGCGGCGCGGAGCTCGTCTGCATCAGGCAAGTCGCGCGAGGCGGCGCGGACCTCCTTCCAGATAGAAAGGACCCGTTCGTCGGTAATCGGACAGTCTTCCAGGTCGAACACGGCGGCGGGCGCATCATATGGATGCAGGCCCATGATCCACGTGCCGCTTTCCCGCCGCATCGCGAGCGTCAGCTTCCGACGATAGCGCCACTCGGCCGGGCTCGGGACGACATCCGGCGGCGTGATCGGCAGCCTGGCGATGCGCTCGAATGCGTCGCCGATGATCCCGCGTTTCGCACGCAGTTGTGCTTCGTAGGTGATGTGCTGAAGCTGGCATCCGCCGCACTTGTCACGCGTGTAATGGCGGCAGGGCGGATCCGTGCGATCGCTGGAAGGTTTCTCGATGCTCGTGATCTCGCCGCGCGCGAGCGATGCGTGCTTGCGGGCACGGACGGTGATGTCGTCGCCAGGCGCGGAACGCGGGACGAAGACAACGAGCCCCTCGACACGCGCGACGCCGTCGCCGCCCGCGGCGATGGTGTCGACGTGCACCTGGATTGTTCTCTCGAGCATGGGCGGCGGGCGCCGCCGCGGAGCGCGACGCATCAGCTGCGCATCCCTTCGGCGCGTGCTGCGCGTCGCCAGTTCTCGAGTTGGTCGCTGGCGCGCGCGAGGTCACGACGTTCATCTGCTGGCGCGCGCGTCCCGCGGTCGCGCTCGGCGAGGAGCGCTGCGGCGATGGCGGCGGCGCGAACGGTTGACGCCGGCGCGTCGGGCGCCGTAAGGTCTTTCAGGTGCTGTTCCAGCCACTGAATGGAAATGTCACCGCGGCGGTAGTCGGGATGTTCCAGGACGCGAAGGTGAAACTCGCGCGAGGTTTCCACGCCTTCGATGACGAGCTCACTCAATGCGCGATGCATGCGGGCGATCGCGAGATCGCGCGTGGGCGCGTGGACGATGAGTTTCGCCAGCATGGGATCGTAGAACAGGCCGATCTCGCTGCCGCACTCGATCCCGCCGTCCCAGCGCACCCCCGGTCCGGTGGGGATGTGGAGATGCGTGATGCGTCCCGTGGAAGGCAGGAAGCCTGCGGCCGCATCTTCGCTGGTGATACGGCACTCGATCGCCCATCCACGCGGAACGAGCTGCTTCTGCGCAAACGGGATCGTCGCTCCGGCGGCGATGCGAATCTGCCACTGCACCAGGTCTATCCCCGTCACGAGTTCGGTGACTGGATGCTCGACCTGGATGCGCGTGTTCATCTCCAGGAAGTAGAAGTTGCGATCCGTGTCGAGGAGAAACTCACACGTCCCGGCGTTCACGTACTTCGCCGCGCGCGCCGCCGCAATTGCGGTCGCCCCCATCTTCTCCCGGAGCTCGGGCGTCACCGCAACGCTCGGGGCTTCCTCGATCATCTTCTGGTGGCGGCGCTGGATGGAACACTCGCGCTCGCCTAACGAAATGATGTTGTCGTGCATGTCGGCGAGGAGCTGGATCTCCACATGCCGTGGCCCCTCGATGTACTTCTCGACATACACGGCGTCGTCCCCGAACGACTTCCGCGCCTCACTGCGCGCCGACTCCAGTGCCCCGGCCATCTCGAACTCGGTGCGCACAATGCGCATCCCCTTCCCGCCCCCGCCGGCCGCGGCTTTCAGGAGCACGGGGTAGCCGAATTGCTTCGCAACGTCCTTGGCTGCTGCCGCATCACGCAACGCCTCGGTCGTGCCTGGCACGACGGGGACGCCGGCCTTGACAGCGAGCTGACGCGCCGCGGTCTTGCTCCCCATGGCCTCGATCGCGTGCGACGGGGGCCCGACAAAGGCGAGCTTCGCATCCTCGACGGCCTTCGCGAACCACGCCCGTTCGCTGAGGAATCCGTATCCCGGATGGATTGCCTCCGCGCCCACGCGCTTCGCGATCTCGATAATGCGGTCGCCCTTGAGGTAACTCTCGCTGCTGGGCGATGGCCCCACATGCACCGCCTCGTCGGCTTCCCTGACGTGGGGCGCACGCGCGTCGGCATCAGAGTAGATCGCAACGGAGCGTACGCCGAGCTCCTGGCAGGCGCGCACGATGCGCAGCGCGATCTCGCCGCGATTGGCGATGAGGAGTTTGCTGAACACTAGAGCGGGATGTTCCCGTGCTTCTTCGCGGGATTTCGGTCGCGTTTCGTCTGCAACGTCTCGAGCGCCTCGATGAGACGGGGCCGCGTGTCGCGCGGGTCGATGATGTCATCGACGAATCCTCGCGAGGCCGCGACATAGGGATTGGCGAACTTGTCGGAGTACTCGCTGACTCGCTCATCCATCGCCTGGGCGGGGTTTGCCGACTCCGCAATTTCCTTCTTGAACAGAATTTCGACGGCACCCTTGGGACCCATGACCGCAATCTCGGCCGTCGGCCACGCGATGTTGTAGTCCCCGCGAATGTGCTTCGAGCTCATGACGTCGTATGCGCCCCCGTATGCCTTGCGCGTGATGACGGTGACCTTCGGCACGGTGGCCTCGCAGTACGCATACAGCAGCTTGGCGCCGTGCTTGATGATGCCGCCATGTTCCTGCGCGACGCCGGGCAGGAACCCCGGCACATCGACCAGCGTCAGGATCGGGATGTTGAACGCATCGCAGAACCGGACAAACCGTGCGGCCTTGATCGAGCTGGCGATGTCGAGCACGCCTGCGAGCACT
>JBKJKH010000657.1:0-5583 GCA_046597595.1 Gemmatimonadaceae bacterium | reverse complement strand
CTCCGCAGTCGCTTCCAGCGCCGTCAGTCGTGCGCCAACGTCGTCGCGAGCGGCGGCAAGCGCCGACGTCGCAGCCGCGGGCGTCGCCGTGGCCGCAAGCTTCCGTGCCGCAACGTGCGGAGCGCGGACCTCCTCGACGGTCAATGCGTACTTCTCGAGGAGGCGCGCGACATGCGGCTCGATCACCGTGCCCGACCATCGCGGGACCGCGAATGGACGCGGGAATTCGAGTGCGTCGGCCACTGCGACTGACTGCGCGAAATACGCGAGTTCCGCCGGGCCGGCGACGTACGCAATCGTCGGAAGGATCGCTCGCTCGGCGACAGGGCGCAGCAGGACATTCGGCCCAAGCGTTCCTGCATCCGCCTGCTCCGCGCGCGCCGCGGCTAGCGTATGCGGCACGCGGTGCTTGCTCTCGCCCTCATACCCGAAGACGAGTGAGAGACCCTTCACATGCTTGACCTGCGGCTCAAAGCCCGCGGCCTCCAACGCGCGCTCGCGGATCTCGAGGGCGGATTCCACGTCTGTGGCACGCGCCAGTGCGCGTCGCGCGACGGGGTCCATCACGCGCCGCACGGCGTCGTGCGTCGCATCGAGGACGGCGATGCCGAGCGGTTCGAGAAGCCCGCGCAGCAGTGCGACGTAGGCGCCGCCGACAGTAGCGTCCTTTGTGTAGGCCTGTTCGGCGGCGGCGAGTGGCTTTGCATAGGCCACTGAGCCCGCGGCGCGGCGCAACGCACGCAGCGCGTCGGATGGGTCACCAAGCGGAGTCCATGCCATGGGAACGCCATCGCCGGCCGATGCCCCGACACGGATCTTGTCCGCGCCGCCCGGAGTTGCGGTCGCGGTCCAGCAGGCTTCCTCGAAATCGCTGTCGTCTGTAGCTGCCCAGAACACCGGTGCCGTCGGCACGCCCGTCGCACTCTCGAGGGCATCGGCAAGTGCCAGCGCGCTCAGCGCCTTGGAGAACGTGTACATCGGGCCGCCGAATAATCCGGGCTGCTGCCCTGTCGTAACGACAATACCGTTGGACGCGACCCGGTGCAGCCGCGCCCTGGCTGCACTGTCGCTGCCCAGCGCAAATGCCGCTTCCAGCGGCGCCAGCCAATTCGAGCCGGCGAACTCACGGGCAATGGAGGTCGCGCGCGCAGTCCACGCCTCTGAATTGGCCGGATGGGGCACCACCCACGCCGTGGTGTCGCGCGTGTCCTGAAGCCTCCGCGACAACGGCGTTCCCCCTAGCGCCTCGGTGATGACGCGGGGACGACGATCGCTCATTTGTGGTACGGCTCCCCGCGGATGAGCGTGCCCGCGCGATACAGCTGCTCCGCAAGCACCAGACGGGCGAGCTCGTGAGGCATCGTGAGCTTTGCGAGGGAGAGCGTCGCAACGGCCTGCTCGAGTACCTCCGGTGCGAGGCCGTGAGCTCCGCCGATGACGAACGCGATATCCTGGCCGCCTTCGCGCTCCTGCTGCAGCCACGCGGCAAACTGTTCCGAGTCCATCGCCTTGCCCTGCACCGCGCACGCGACGACGCGAGCCGAACCCACGCGCTTTCGCAGGCGCTCACCTTCGCGCCGCCGCACTACTTCCGCGGTTGAGGAGCGCGCTGGCTCTTCCTTCACCTCGAACACCTCGAGTGGCCAGTAGCGCGCAGCGCGCGTTTCGTAGTCATGAATCGCGTCCGCCAGCGCGCGGTTCCTGGGCTTTCCAACACATCCCACGATCACGCGCACCGCGAGTGCGGCGGCTCAGGCGTAGATGCCGCGCAGCCGGTGCACGGTGGCAACGCGGCTGATGGCCAACATGTACGCCGCAGTCCGCATGTTCACCCGGTGCTGCTTCGAGAGCTCGAGCACATCGCGGAAGCTGCGGATCATGATCTGCCGGAGTCGGTCGTTCACCGTCGCCTCGTCCCAGAAGTATCCGCCGCGATCCTGCACCCACTCGAAATACGAGACCGTCACGCCGCCGGCGTTCGCGAGGATATCCGGAATGACGAAGACGCCCTTCTCGTCGAGCATCGTATCGGCCGCGGCAGTCGTCGGGCCGTTCGCCCCTTCGCACAACACCTTCGCGCGGATGCGCTCGGCGTTCTTCGTCGTGATGACGTTCTCGAGCGCCGCCGGGAGGAGCACGTCGACCTCGAGCGTCAACAATTCCTCGTTGGTGATGCGATCGCCGTTGGTGTACCCCTCGAGCGTCTTGTGCTTCTGCACGTAGGCGACGGCGTCGTCCACGTCGATGCCATTGGCATCGTGCACACCGCCTGACCGGTCGCTGATTGCGATAATCTTGCAACCCTCACGACGCAGGAGCTGCGCAGCCACCGATCCCACGTTGCCAAATCCCTGCACGGCGACGGTCGTCCCCTTCACGTTCATGCCGAGGTGCGTCAGCGCTTCCTTGATCACGATCATGCAGCCGCGCCCCGTCGCCTCGCGCCGCCCAAGGGACCCACCCATCTCGATGGGCTTGCCAGTGACGACCGCGGTGACTGTGTGCCCTACGCGCATCGAATACGTGTCCATCACCCACGCCATCACGCGCTCGTTCGTATTGACGTCGGGAGCAGGCACGTCGGAATCCGGCCCGAGCGTGGCGATGATGCCCGCCGTGTACCGCCGCGTCAGCCGCTCGAGTTCACCGACGCTCATCTTGAACGGATCGCAGATCACGCCGCCCTTCGCGCCGCCGAACGGCAAGTTCACCACCGCGCACTTCCACGTCATCCACGCCGCAAGCGCCTTCACTTCGTCAAGCGTCACGTTCATGTCGAACCGGATGCCGCCCTTGGCTGGTCCGCGCGACGTGTTGTAGAGCACGCGATAGCCGGTGTAAACCTCGACCTCACCGTTGTCGTGGGTCACCGGGATACCGACAATGATCTGCTTTTCCGGATGGCGGAGCACCTTGTACAAGCCGGGCTCCAGGTCGAGCAATCCCGCGGCGATATCAAAGCGCGACATCATCGCTTCGAAAGGATTCACTTCGCTCAGAAAGCGATCCTTGTCCGGACGAACGATCTTGTTCGCGGGAATGCGGAGATCAGTGGTCATGTGTCAGCGGAGGCAGAAGGAGTGTCCCCGTGAAGTTCCGTGATGGTGCGGCGCCCGGCAAACGCATCCAGCATCCGCCGGAGTGCGTCGCCGCCCTCGCCGGGTACGACTCGCTGGGAAACATACCACGGGGACGCTGGCACGCGAGGCCATCGTGCATCGAGCTTGACGGCGTCCTTGAGGGTGCAGACGACGAGATCATACTCGGCCGCTTCAGCCGCCAGCGATGCAACCTCGTCGGCAGTGAACGCATGGTGATCCGGGAAGACACGGAGCGTGCAGGTGGCGCCGGTCCGCGCGACCTGCGCCGCGAATGGCGCGGGGCGCGCGACCGCGGAAATCACGAGGATGCTCTTTCCCGCGAGCGTGTCCAGCGGCCGCACCGCGGTCTCGCGCAGGTTGCGCAGCGCGTCCGGCTCGAGTGACGCCACAATGATCGGGAGCGCAGGAGCGACCCCCTGAATCGCCCTCACGACCGCGGCAACCGCGCCATCCGTCGCCACCTTCCGGGTGACAATAGCGGCCGACGCGCGCGCCAGCGCGCCAGGCGGCTCGCGCCACGGGCCCGCCGGCAATGGACGCTGCGCATCACCAAAATCCTCCGCCGACAGGAGCACCAGGTCAAGGTCCCTCCGGAGCCGCCGATGCTGGAACGCGTCGTCCAGGACCGCCACGGTCGCTCCGCCGGCGGCGGCCGCGGCCACGCCTGCTACTCGATCCGTCGCAACAATCACCGGCACGCCGGGATTGAGGATCGCGTGCACGAGCGATTCGTCCCCGCCATAGCCCCGCGTGACGATCGCGGGCGTCGCGCCGCGGCGAAGCAGGTCTCCGGCGATCCAGGCGGACACTGGCGTCTTCCCCGTTCCGCCCACCGTCAGGTTGCCTACGGAAATCACGGGTATTGCCCCCTGGACGCGCGCGAAGATGTCCCGGTCGTACAGTGCGTTCCGCAGCATCGTGCCGCCGCGAAAAAGTGCCGCGAGCGGCGTCAGCGCCAGCTGTGCCAGCCGGTGCGAAGCGGACGTGCCGGCCCACACGCGCTCGATCAGCCGCGCTTCACGCACCGATCGGCGCACCCGTCGCGTTGAGCAGGGACTGGAATCGAGAGCTCTCGCGCTCTGCATCCGCAATCTCGGCCGATTCGACTCGGGCCGGCGCACCGTAGGCGATCGACAAGCGCGCGAACGGTTTTGGAATGAGGAACGAATCCCACGAGCGCAGCCGCCACGCGCGGTCTGCGGCGGCGCGGATGGGCAGCATCGGCGTGCCGGCACGCTGAGAGGCGACCACCGCCCCGGCGGTGAATGTGTGCTCAGGGCCTCGCGGCCCATCCGGCGTGACGGCAACCGTCTTCCCTTGCTTGAGCAGCTTAGCGACTTCGAGCAACGCACGTGCGCCGCCACGCGACGTTGAACCGCGCACGAGCCCGTACCCAAGACGACGAGCCGCCTGCGCAACAAGCTCCCCATCCTTGTGCTCGCTTACGAGAATGAACACGCCCTGCTGCCGGTGATGCCAGATGAGCGGCAGTAACTCGCCATGCCAGAGAATGAACGTGAATGGCTGCTGCGCATCGCGCAGTCGCTCAAAGTGTTCGCCGCCGACAATGTGCACGCGCCAGGTGAGACCAAGCAGCCGTATGAGGGCCGCCGCAACCGGCGGCATCAGCCGTTCCTTCCAGCTCGACGTCCTGGCGGGCGCATTCATCGCGTGAGTTCAGAGGCAATCTGTGCCACGCGCTTCGCCGCGCCCGGCGTTCCGAGGCGGGAGCGAACCTCCTCGAGTCCCCGAAGTGACTCCGCGCGCGCTGGCGTATCGCCGAGCAGCGGCACCAGTGCGTCAGCCACGCGCTGGGGAACCAGTGCGCCCTGCACGAATTCACGCGCGACCTCCCTCCCCGCCACCACGTTGACGAGCCCGATGTGCGGGATCTTGATGAATTGCCTCGCGAGTGCATACGTGATCGCGCTTGTGCGATATGCAACGACGAGCGGGCATCCGGCGACGGCCGCTTCGAGCGTGGTCGTCCCGCTCTTGCACATGGCCGCGTCGGAGGCGGACAGCACCGTGAACGACTCATCACGCACGATCGGGAACGGTACGTCGTCCGCACGCAGCGCAACCACAGGAGATGCGGCAACCACGATCCGGAGGTCGGGCACGCGCCTCTGCATCTCATGCCCAACGGCAATGAATGGCTCGAGGTGGCGCGCAATCTCCTGCGCACGGCTGCCCGGAAACAGGGCGAGCACCTTCGCGTCCTGCGGGAGCGCCAGCCGTGTGCGCGCTTCGCTGCGGCCGGTGAGTGCCGTAGCCCGGTCGAGCAACGGATGACCCACGAACTCCGCCGCGATGCCATGCGCGCGCAGCAATGGTTCCTCGAACGGCAGGATGACCGCAGCGCGCGTGACGGTCTTCGCCAGTTCCTCGAGCCGGCCCGCGCCCCACGCCCACACTTGCGGCGTGATGTAGTACAGCACCGGGACACCGGCCGCATGCGCCGCAGCCGCGACCTTCATGT
>JBKJKH010000609.1:0-9855 GCA_046597595.1 Gemmatimonadaceae bacterium | reverse complement strand
AGTAAAGGGAGTCTCCCTTGAACACCTCCTGCGCGCTCGCAAGGTTCCGCAGGTCGGCCTTCATGGCTGCGACGAACCCCTGGCGCTTTGAATTGGCAAACTTGGGAACCGCGATGGAGGCGATAATGCCGATGATGACTACGACGATGAGCAACTCTATCAGCGTGAAAGCGCGGCGCATGGGAGCCGGGACCCTCGAGTAAGAGTGGACTTCGACGGCGACTACGTGTTGAGTGCTCCGTACCTGCCAGGCCGACACCACTATGTCTTGCGGGCGCCGGCGTCTTCTTCAAGACGCGCCAGCTTGCGGTGGAGTGTCGAGGGATCGATTCCGAGGACGTCGGCAGCGCGGGTCTTGTTGCCTCCCTCGCCCTGCAGCACCCAGAGGATGTACGCGCGCTCGATCGTTTCGAGTGTTGGATTGGGATGTGCGCGGTCACGCACCAGCGGTTCGATCCGGCGTTCCGTCACGCGCACCGGCAGCGCACTGAGTGGAATCTCGCCAGCGTCGCCGGTGAGGATCACTGCGCGCTCGAGAGCGTTTTCCAGCTCACGGACATTGCCCGGCCAGTTGTACTCGTTCAGCGTCCGCGCCGCGTCTTCGCTGAGCCGCTTCGGTTCACCGCCGCGCAAGTCCGCGGCGCGCAAGAGAAAGGACTCCGCCAGGAGCGGAATATCATCGCGACGGTCTCGCAGCGGCGGCAGGTGCATTGCGATCACGTTGAGGCGATAGAACAAGTCACTGCGGAAGTTGCCGCGACGAATTTCTTCCTCGAGGTCACGGTTGGTTGCCGCGAGGATGCGGGTATCGATCGGCTGCGCTTCAGTCGCACCGACGGGAATCACTTCCCGGTGCTGGAGGACGCGCAACAGCTTCACCTGTGTCGCGGGCGTCGTTTCGCCGATTTCGTCGAGAAAGAACGTCCCGCCACCCGCGGCGGTGAACAAGCCGGACTTGTCCTTCACGGCGCCGGTGAAGCTGCCTTTCACATGCCCGAATAGCTCGGACTCGAGGAGGCTCTCCGGCAGAGCGCCGCAGTTGATGGAGAGAAACGATCCATCGGCGCGTCCGGAGAGGTCGTGGATGTAGCGCGCGACGACTTCCTTTCCCGTTCCCGACTCACCCTGGATCAGCACTGTCGATTCGGTAGGCGCGACCGTCTCGGCGAGCTTGAGCACGTCGAGCCAGGAACGGCTCTTCCCGACCGGCCGGACAGACCCGTCGCGGCGCCGCATTTCCTGGCGCAGCGACTTGTTCTCCACACGAAGGCTCCGGTGCTCGGCCGCGCGGCGAAGGATCGCCAGCAACTCGTCGTTCCGGAACGGTTTCTGGAGGTAGTAGTACGCGCCCTGATTCACCGCCTGCATGGCCGACTGGAGCGTCGCCTGCGCGGTCATCAGGATCACCGGCGTCAGTGGATCCTTCTGGCGTGCAGCGGCGAGCACCTCGACGCCCGTGACGTTGGGCATGCGCACGTCGGTAATGATGATGTCGGGATTCAAGGACTCGATCTTGTCGAGCCCCGCCTTGCCGCCGAGGGCCGTGTGCGGCGTGAACCCTTCTCCCTTGAGGAGGATGCGCAGCGTCTCGAGGATTCCCGCTTCGTCGTCGATGATGAGAACGTTCGGCCCTCCGGAGGACGGAGGCGTGGAACTGGTCATGCGGCGACTCCGCTTTCAGACTGTCGGTAGGGGATCAGGACGGTGAAGCGCGTGCCGCGCGCATCGCTGTCAACGAGCACGACACCGCGGTGCGCTTCCACAGCGCGGTGCACGACGGGCAGACCCAGACCGCTGCCGCCCGCCTTCGTGGTGATGAATGGCTCGAACAATGTGTCGCGGACCTCAGGAGGGATACCCGCACCATCGTCACAAACGCGGACGAGGACGCCCTCGCCGGGAAAGCGAATGCCGGGCGGAAGCGTGCCATGCGTGAGCGGTTCCACCTCGACGCTCACCATTCCCCCACCGTCGCTCCGCGCGCTCGAGGCCTGCACGGCGTTGAGCGTGAGATTGAAGATCGCGCGGTGCAGCAGGTCCTCATCGCCTTCGATGTAGATGGGCGACTCGGTCACGCGACACTCGACTTTTACGTGTGGCGCGCGATCCGGGTGCGCCGACGCGAGGTTCGTCGCGCCCTGCACCACCTGGTTCAGGTCCAGCCGATCGATGGTGGTGACGCGCACGCGGGCGAAGTCGAGGAATTCCGACAGGAGGCGGGTGAGGCGATCGGATTCCCGCAGGACGAGCGCGGCGAGCGTCCGTTCGTCATCACTCGCGGTGGCGATGCGCGAAAGTTGCTCGACAGCACTCCGGATCGACGCGAGGGGATTGCGGATCTCGTGCGCCAGCGAGGCGCTCAACTCCGCGATCGCCTCGAGGCGTTCGGCGCGGAGATGCAGGACCTCGGTGCGCTTCTGATCCGAGATGTCGGAGAAGATGGCCGTTGCCGTGAGCCCCACGCCACTCGGGTCATCGGCGTACGTCGTCGTCACGCCGATCGGCACGCGGCGGCCGGTGGTGGTCAGCTCGACCTCCGCTCTCGTGATCCGCTCCCGCGCGTGCACTGTTCGCGCGAGCGCGACCGAGAGATCGGGTGCGGGGGCGCCAATCAGCGAGAGCACGGGCCGGCCAAGACTCTCCTGCAGATCGAAGCCGAGCAGCGTGCTCGCGGCGGGGTTGGCGTACATGAGGCGCCCCTGCACGTCGACCGTCACAATTCCGCTTCGGATGTTCCGCAGGATATCTGCTGCCTCGAGCCGGACGCGCACGAGTTCCGCGCCCAGCTCCTCGCGGCCGACGCCTGCTTCGCGCAGCCGTCCGGCGATGGTGCCGGTACCCAGCGCGACGACGCCAAAGACGCCGAGTTGCAGCCAGACACCGGCGTTCATCGTCGTACTGTGCGCCCACAGCACGTCCGCGAAGTAGACGGCGTTACCGAGCGCGGCCACGAGGAGACCGCCGCCGATCGGGAGCAACAGCACCGCCGCCGCGATCACGAGGATGTACAGCGCGGCAAATCCGGACGAACTCCCGCCCGTCACGTGCACCACGGCGGTCACGAGCGCGAGATCGACGAGCGTCTGCACGTACAGGAATTGCGTGCCGACCGGCTTGCTCTGGATCTCGCTGTAGACCCAGGACGCCACCGTGAGGATGAACGCGACGGCAAACGCCAGGCTCGCGACCAGGGTGTCCACCGGTCGCGCATCTCCCCACCGGAAAATGGCGGCGATGAAGATCGAGGTCGCGATGGCCATCCGCGCCACGTAGACCCAACGCAGCATTCGACGGGGGTCGAGTACTGTTTGCAGGGTGTAGTCGACGTAGCTTGACGAAGTTCGCACGATATCTTTGGACGAACGATCAGAGACGGGAGTTACTGCTTGGAGACGGAAAGTGGCCTAGCGGCAGCACCGCTGTGGATTCGCCTGGGAGCGGTTTTCGCGCTGCTGCTGGCTAACGCATTCTTCGTGGCCGTGGAGTTCGCGCTGGTAGGCGCGCGCCGCAGCCGCATCGACCAGCTCGCGGATGAAGGTGACCGGTCCGCGATGCTGGTGCAGCGGGCCCTCGACCGTCTCGACCTGTACATCTCGTCGGCGCAGGTCGGTATCACGCTGGCGTCGCTCGCGCTGGGCTGGGTGGGTGAGGCGACACTCGCCGCCATGTTCGAGACTCTCTTCCTGCGGCTCGGACTTGTTGCGCCGGGTGCGGCCACTCACGGCCTCGCCGCGATCATCGTCGCGTACGTGCTGCTCACGTCGCTGCACATCACCCTCGGCGAGCAGACGCCCAAGTCGATTGCCATCGTCTCCCCCGAGAGGATGAGCCGGGTGCTGGTGCGCCCGCTGATGTGGTTCACGAAGCTCATGAAGCCGTTCATCTGGACGCTGAATACGACGAACAATGCGCTGCTGCGCCTGCTCGGCGTGCCCTCGATGACGGAGAAGTCTCATATTCACTCCGCCGACGAGCTGCGTCTGCTCGTGGTGCAGGCGGGTGCGCACGGCGCGCTCGATGAAAGCGACAGCGCGATGCTGGCCGGCGTGTTCGACTTTCACGAAAAGCGTGCCCGTGACGTCATGCGACCCCGCACGGAGATGGTGGCGTTTTCGATCGACTCCACCGAAGACGAAGTGTGGGAGGTGCTGCGCCGTGAACGGTACTCACGGTACCCCGTCTACGAAGACACCATCGACGATATTATCGGCGTCTTTCTCGCCAAAGATCTTTTCCTGCACGATGGCACCGAGGCTTTCGCATTGAAGAATTTCGTGCGCGACGCGCTCTACGTGCCCGACACCAGGCCCGCCGAACGCGTGCTCGATGACCTGCGAAAGACTCGCGCGCACCTGGCGGTCGCACTCGACGAATATGGGGGCACTGCCGGCATGCTGACGATGGAGGACCTCGTCGAGGAGGTCATCGGGGATATCGCGGACGAATACGACCAGCGCGAGCGGACGTCCGTGGAGACCGACGGGGTGCTCGAGCTCGCGGGCACGCTGTCGCTGGTGGATGTCCGCTCCGATCACCGTATCCCCATTCCCGAAGGCGACTGGACGACGCTGGGAGGATACGCCTTCTCGGCGCTCGGGCGACTGCCGAAGATCGAGGATCGTGTCACATTCCCGGGTGGAGAACTGGAAGTCGTGGCAATGGAAGGACGGCGCGTGGCTGGACTCCGCGTCCATCGTCGCAAGGAAGTGCAGCCCTCAGGGCGTGCCGGCGACAGCAAGCGCCTCACTCCGAAACCTGCAAGGAAATCGTCATGATCAACGAGCTTGCGCTTGGACCTGGACGGTTCATTCCCCGCCATGAACTGTCGTTTCGTGCGAGCAGGGCGGGCGGGCCGGGGGGACAGCACGTGAACACGTCGTCCACGCGCGTGGAAGTGCGCTGGAATATCAGCGAATCGGGGGCGTTGAGTGACGAGGAGAAGGCGCGCATCATCAAGCGCCTGCCAACGCGCGTCAGCATGAACGGCGTGATCAGAGTCGTGGCGAGCAAGTCACGCAGCCAGCACGTGAATCGAGAGGCAGCCGAAGCGCGATTGGCCGAGTTGGTCCAGGGCGCGCTTGCCGTGCAGAGAAAGCGCAGGGCAACGGCGCCCACGAACGCGTCCGTGGAGCGGCGCCTCAGGGAGAAGAAGCTGCGGTCAACGCGAAAGAAGCAGCGGTCGACGCCCGAAGACTGATCAGCTCCCGGCGGACAGTTTTTTCTTCTTGAGGTTCGACAGTGCGAGGCGCGCGTGTTCTCCAACGGCGCTGCGTGGTGCCCAGTCAATGATCTTCCGCAGTTCGATCATCGCACGTCCGTCATCGTCGAGGGGACCCATGTACAGGTCGACGAGCCGGTTAGAGGCGTAGATCAGGCGCTCGGGAGTCACTCCAGCCGTCCGCTGCACGGCACAAAAATGCTCGGCGGCTTTCTGCGGCTGTTTGGCGGAACGCGCGTAAAGATCGGCGACACGAACGCGGGCCTCGAAATCATCGGCCCACTCTGCGATCAATGCTTCATACGACTCGATTGCGCCGGCGATGTCGCCCTTGGCAGCAAGCGATTCCTGGTATGAATACTGGTGCTGGTACGGGGTGCTCGCACCGCTTGGCTGGAGCGCACTCAGCAGCGCCGATCCCGCGACTCCTGCAAGCGCCATCGACACATATCGCACCACCATTCCCGCGATGAGCCCTGTCGCGATCATGCACCCGACGATCTCGACCGGGCGCAACTTGAGCTTGATGCCGATCAGGAGCCCGATGAACGCGAAGGGTACTCCGACGATAAGGCCCCACAGCTTCGCGCGAGTGCCCTCGACTCCTATCGCGTCCGGCTGTGCCGCGCCTGGCCGCCGCCTCACGCACACATCCTAGAAGACGCCTGCGGTCAATCCGATGCGGTAGCTCATGACGTTCGCGTCGCTGGAGATCGGAGAAAAAGTAAGGGTGTTGTCCGGGTTGTCCTGGATGCTGCCCTTCTTCAGGTAGCGCCGCGCACCGTTGTGCAGGTAGTGCACACCGAGATCGATGTGCAGGGGACGATCACCGCCACGAACGGGGATATACAACCCGGCCGCACCAGTGTACATGACCTTCCATGCGTCACGGAAGTTCGTTGTCCGCCCGAATTGATCGTTGTCGTCCGACCCGTTGAGCGTCGAACTGGTCTGGAATGTCGAGAGTCCAATGCTGGCTGCCGCATACGGGCGGAGTGTACGCCCGGGCGCCATCGTCTGCAGTCCCCCCGCGAACCAGACAAAGTCGTTACTGGTGTTCAGGTCGAGCATGATTCGCCCGCCTGCCGGACCACCCCACGGAATGCGCCGACGCTCATTGTCGTAGAGCAGTGCACCACCCTCGGCCCGGAGCGCGACCACCCCGCGCGGATCGAGCCGATAGGTGAAATGTGCACTCCCCCCGAATGCGGCCCCCACCGAATCACCGAATACGCCGAGAGGTTGGCCGAGGAGAAGGCCGCCTCCCGCGAACGCGCGCGCGGGGCGCTCGTACCGGTGGCGAGGACGGCGCTGCGCCTCCGCGGATTCCGTCGCTGACAGGAGGATGGCGGCGGTTGCGATGACAATCGAGGCGATGCGCATGTGTACTCACTCCGGCGGAGTGCCTAATGGGTCGCCCGGCGGCGCGCGGAGGGCGGGCGTCGGCATGGGGAGTTCGCGACGTTCGAGCCAGCGGGTGAAGTCTCCGGCGATGCTGCTCCAGTGCGCGCGGTCGGCATCGCTGCCGGTTGCGCCGCTTGTGCGAGCCCGCCCGCGCAGTGCCTGAATCTTGTATTCGGCCATCGCCCGAACATCTGGCGATGCCTCCCGATCTGCCGCGAGCATCAACAGGCGGTCTGCCACGGCCCGCTGCGTGACGCGGCGCAACGCCGCATGCTTGATCGGGATGAGGGGAAGCACGGGATTGCTGGACGCGCGTGGGCCCGTCGTACTCGACCATGTTGCCGCGACGATGCGATCGATAGCCTCGCCCAGGCTGAGCATTTCGGCAGAACGGGCAGACTGCTGAACGAGACGCGCGGCACGTTCGCGCTGCAGCACGCCGTCGATCACCATTTGCGAAAGCGTCCGTGCTGCGCCAAGGTCGTCGAAGGCTGGGCGCGTCTGCGTCCCGAACAGCTCGACCGTGCCCTCGTATCCGAACGGACGCGGTGCAAAGAGCGTCACAACCGTATCGGGAATCGCGAGCTCGGCGGGCATGATCGAGGCGAGGAGCATGGCGAGCGCGGTACGCTGCCGTGCGCCGGAGATTGCCTTCGTCGCCTGGAGTCCGTCTCCCCGCGCCGCGTTGGAGTACTCCATCCCGCCAATCGTCTTCGAGAGGCCGTTGATGGCGAAACGGTGCATGAAGTAGACGGGGGCAAACCGCTCCTGCAGCACCGCGACTGGCTCGCCGGGGCGGATGTTCCGTTCACCGAACCGCGCGATCGCGACGTGCCGCACGCCCGTGAGGTGGCGCAGGTATTCCTCGGCGGTGCCGGCGTCGTCCCAGAGGTTGGTGCGCGGGTCCGATGCATTCTCCGGCCGCGCATCGCCATCCGAGAGGAATGCGTAGCCCTTGGCGATGCCTTCACGGATGATTGCACGCAGGGAATCGGCTTCCGACTCTGGCGGAAATATTCCGTAGCCGTAGCGCAGGGCCCAGACGTCATATGGGCCGGGGCCACTCGCATAGGCGTGCGAGATGTCAATGTTGCCCGATGCATCGAGGCGCACGCGCGGTGGCGGATAATCCATCACTGATCCGCGCTCATACGTGCTCGCGATGTAGTTGTGGGCCATGCCGAGGGTGTGGCCGATTTCATGGGCGGTCACCTGCCGGATACGCGCCAGGACAAAGGCGGTGTCGGCAGCCGCGGCTGCGGCGCCCATCAGGCCGGCGTACAGGTTGTAGTCGGTGCGCGCGCGGTGCGAATCCATATGGGCAACGCCCTTGAGGATCTCACCGGTGCGTGGGTCTCCCTGCGATCCACCGAACGACCAGCCCCGCTCATGGCGATTGATCCAGAGAACCGTACTGTATCGCGCGTCGATGGGGTCGGCGCCTGCTGGCAGCATCTGCACGCGGAAGCCACCGCGCAATCCTGCCTGGTCGAACGCGGCTTCCCAGAACTTTGCGCCTTCGATGGTGGCCGTGCGGAGTGGTTCGGGAATGCCGGGATCGATGTAGTAGACAATGGGTTTGATGATCGCGCCGCGGGGGTCGCGGGGATCCGCACGTTGCAGGCGATGCCGCGATATCCAGCGCTGCTCGAGGGAACCCTGGATCGGCTGTGAGTAGTCGCGGAACGTGATGCCAAAGAATCCAACACGCGGATCGAGTTCACGTGGCCGGTAGCCTGAGTCGGGCAGGCGAACGAAACTCAGATGCTGTCGCAGGGTAACCGCGCGCGCGTCAGGGAGAAGGCGTCCGACGATCGGGCCCGTGCGCCCGGTCGCCGTGTACGTGAGCGCCACGTCGATCTCGGTATTATCGGGGAACGAGCGGGTGTTGCCGCGCACGACAGACGACCGGTCGCGCGCCAGCGAATAGCTCCCCTGTTCCGAGCGCAGCAAGGTGCCGGCGATGTCGAGCCAGTCGCGCATCACGATGTCGGTCGCATCGACCAGCAGCCGCCCGCCTTCTACTGCGATGAGCGGGAGCGCGGCGACGGTACTCGCCGGAAACGACTCGGAGATGGTGGTCGCGAGTCCTGGCTCTGCGGCTGATGTGCCGCGGTACGCCCAGTTCTCGAGCACGAGCAGCACACGATCTCCATTCCGCTCGAATCGCGCGACGTGTTCGGGCCCGTTCGCGCCACGATCGATGCCGACAGGATTGGAGCCGAGTCCTGTGGCTTGCTGGATGAAGAACAGCACGCGAGTCGAGTCGCGCGGTAGTTCGAGGAGCAGCTTGCCCTCGCGGTCGACATAGAGCGGGATCAGCCCATCCTGCCGATCGAGGCCGGTTGTACGCGCGGCGATCGAGGTGGCGGGCGCTGCGGCCGCCGGCGATGGTTGCTGTGCGCCGAGCGCGAGTGGAAGCGCGGCAGCGAGGAGCGTGGCGCGACGATGCATGGAGATCGCTGGAGGAGGTGTCGTGGGAAGCGATAAAGTTGCTTGCCGTACACTCGTGCGCTACCTCACCCGCGGCTCAAACGATGCGCGTGGTCACTTGACGAGGCGCTGGCGGCGGCAGCACGGCCTGTTCCGCTGGAATGCCTTTGCGCTGGCGCTTCTGCATGTACATGAGGGCATCTGCCTTCTCGATGGCTGTTTCCAGGTCCGTCCCTGAGGCGTAGTCAGCGACGCCTACGCTGATCTGGACGACAACCGACGCTGCGCCATCTCCAATTTTCGCGAGCGGCGCGTTTGCGAGTGTTTCGGCAATGCGCTGCTCGGCGATCACCCGGCGGGCGTGCGGCATGATGAGGAGAAACTCATCTCCCCCCCAACGGTACAGCTGGTCGAGCGGGCGAACGTGCGCGCGCAGGACAGCGGCGACGTGCGCGAGCAGGTCGTCTCCGGCCGCATGCCCGTGCAGGTCGTTCACGGTCTTGAGGTTGTCAAGATCGAGCACCATTACCACGCCGAACGTGGATCGCGCGGACTCGAGACCGATCCCATCGTCGAAGGCGCGGCGATTGAGGCACCCGGTCAGCGCGTCATACAGGGTGATGCGCAGCAGGCGATCGTGGGCAACCGCCAACTCGGCGTGTGCGTCGACGACTTCGCGGCGCGCGTCTTCCATGTAGATGACCACCATCCCGTATCCAAGCAGCATCTGGAGCAGGACGTCGACGTACGAGTTGTAGCGCGGGACGAGCGACAGCAACGCGAGGCTCTCCCCCCTGAAC
>JBKJKH010000429.1:0-3354 GCA_046597595.1 Gemmatimonadaceae bacterium | reverse complement strand
TCCTCGCGACCGGAACGCCGAGCGCATCGAGCGTGGATCCCAGCTCCTTGATGCCCTCTACGAACAGCTGCGTCGTTAGGAAACTCGACGAGTGGCGATGTGGTGATGTCGGTAGAGGCAGCCTGCGAAACGAAGTCGAGCACTACCGAGACGGCGTCCGGAAGCCGTCGCCCGATTTCACCACCTCACCTGGACGATACGACTCCTGCTTCCGGAGCCCGGATCATACCTTTCCCGCTTCTGGGAGCTCCTCAGTGGTGCTGAACTCCCTCCGCACACAAGTCTCTCCTCAGAGGTGCCCCATGCGTCCACTCGGCTGGGTTGGTGTCGCGCTGATTGTCGCCGGCGGAATCATTCTCGTCATGCGCGGCGTGAGTTACACGAAGAATCGGAACGACATTGAAGTGGGACCATTTCGTGTCGCCACGGTGGAGAAGGGCTTTGTGCCACCGCTCGCGGGCGTTGTCACGATCCTGGTAGGCGCCGGCCTCCTGTACGCGGGCCGGAAAGGGAAGGCATAGAGTCACTCGCCCGGATAGGGACGGAGTTATTCGGGCGGAACGTAAGAGCGGGGTGAAAGGCATCCCGCGTGATCTACCTGTTGTCGCGAGGGAAAATAGAAACGCAGCCGCATGGAGTCGCGGCTGCGCTTCCGTCCTCGCGAGAGGCGCGTGTCTCTGCACTCCTATGCCGTTTTCAGTCCCCGAGGCGGCGCCACTGCCGACGACAACTATGTCAAACGGGCTGCGATGCGACGGTGCCTCCCGCCGCCGGCGTGTACAGCCGCGCGAACGCCAGCCCCGTAATCATCCCAAAAATAAGGTGGCCGATCAGGCTTCCCATCGCAACCATTCGCATCGGGGGCATTTGGAGAGGAGCGAACGCGGGCATCCCAAGAAAGAGAGGCATGAGAATCAACGCGCCCAGGATCCACCATACAAAACCCCACGTCGCTCCGAAGCCGATCCCACTAACAGTGTTGTGAATTCGGCCGCCGAGCACCGCACCGAAAAGCGCACCGATAACCGCGCTGTTAAGGAGATGATACAACCATCCGACGGCCATGCTGTCCGAGCGAACGACCATCGCGACCATCGCCATCATCGGCATCTTTCCGCCCTCCGGAGTCGGGGCCGACATCATCTGCATCATGATCCCGAACACGAGACCACCGCCAAGGCCGGCCAGTGCGCCGGCGCCGAATTTCGATCGTACCATGCCTTCCCTCCCGTTTGATCGGTTTGTTTTCGTGCTTCCCCGCCGGCTCAGGCTTCAGCTGACGGGATTCGAGCGTGGAAACAGCTCACGGCGCTGAGAAGGCGCACATCGTGCTCCCGGCCTGCTCGATACCACGTCGCCAGTCGCACGCGGCCGATCATCCACGGCGCGGCTCCGCGACGCCGAGGCGAGACGCGAGCCCGTTCATCTGATTGACGCAGTGCCGCGCGAGCTGTTCAAGCTGTGACGGAGAGACATTGCCAACCATCGCGTGCAGGAGCCCCGGTTCATACCACGAAACGAACCGATACCCGTTGCGAGACGCATGCACGAAGCGGAGCGGACCAGTGTCACGCGATCCATCGTCGCCCATCGGTATGATGAAATACGACATGACTTCGCCGTGGACCGCGTACTCGACGACCGCGGTCGCCCGCCCGTCCACCATCACGACTCGTGCCTCGCGTATCGCCGTGCCGGGAAGCACCGGCACGAATACCGCGAACGGCACACGACTGGAAAGCCAACGAGCAACGGTTGCCTGGTCCGAGGACGCAATGTGCGCCTCAGCAAGCGTGTGGGCGTGATCATCGGCAAGCGCCGACAGTACATCGCGTGCGCTGATGGATGTGGATCGTTGACGTAACAGCCCCGCCAGGGCGACGCTGACCAGGACGAGCGAGGCCGCCGCGATGATCGGCGCCGAGGACCGGCGTCTCCGGCGCTCCGCGGAGGGCACGGAGGTACGTCTTCGCGCGAGAGCGTCGAACAACCGCTCGCGAAAACCCCCCGGCGCTGTCACCGCCAGTGCCGTCGCGGCAGCATCGGCCACCGCACGCATCTCAGCGAGAAACCGCTGACATGACAAACATGCCGACAGGTGCTCCTGGGCTTCGATCACCTCGGCGGAGGCAACCCGTGGACCCGCGTCGGGCCAGAGTAGCCGGCGTGTGCGTCCGCACGCCGCGCTCATCGCCGGCCTCCGGCGGTCGCAGCCGGTCGCAGGTGGACCAGTGCCGTTCGCAAGGCAGAGCGCGCACGGAAGAGCCGCGACGCCACCGTTCCTTCAGGAATGCCGAGCATGTCAGCCGCCTCACGCTGTCGAAATCCTTCGACGTCGACCAGGACGATCACTGGCCTGAGCTCGTCGGGAAGCGCATCGAGCGCTCTGGTCACGGACACGCGAAGATGTGCCGCTTCGGCGTCGTCTTCCGGCGAACGAACCGGTTGCCATGCGGCGAGCGCACGCTCGAATTCCGTGTCGTCCATGTCGGCCGCACTGTCCTCGGGGTGCCTGCACCGCGCACGAAGTCGATTCAAGTGCGTGCGCATGAGAATACTGAATAGCCACCCGCGAGCGGACACGCGGTCTCGGAGCGTGCCGAATCCATCGAAGGCGCGCAGCGAGGCGTCCTGGAGCAAGTCCTCGGCGTCCGCCACGTGACCGCGGCAAAGGCGCAATGCCGTCCGATAGAGCGCGTCGAGATGCTCGCTCAGGAGTTCCTCGAACACCCGATGCTCGGAACCGCGGGGCTGCTCGGAGCCGCGGGGCTGCTCGGAACCGCGGGGCAACTTCCATCGGCCAGTCACTGGACGCTCCATCTCGCGTGCGGCAAGTGGAATTTATGGCTGGGGGGTGATCGTCACGCGAATCACCGCGGATGCCGCGGGGATGGTAAAATTGGGAAAGCTCGCGAGACGCACGGATCTGTTCGCGTCCGGTGGTCCGAAATTCGTCGCGGTCGACGACTGCACCGGCTTTTGATTCGGGCCGGTGCCTGGGGCCGTGTCCTCCTCGGTACCGGCGTCGTACAGAACGAGTTGCGCAGTCACGTTCCCGCTGATCGGCGAGCTTCCGTTGAAGAGTTGCAACCCGCCTCCGCCGAACGCGTAAAACCAGTCATTCGACTGCACGAACATGGTCTCGATCTGGAGACGCTCACCCGGCGACGCCGTGATGGTGAACGTCGCTGCCTCGCCAGCAAAGATCGCGGGTCCGTTGTCAGGCCCTCCCGGAGACTGGTACAGTCCGCTGCGACTATTTGCCGCGCGCGCGAGAGCGGCGAGCTTGACGTCGGGCTCGCCGTCTTCGGCGATCAGTTCGGTGCCGGCGTCTGCTTGCGAGGCGGGAGTGAA
>JBKJKH010000126.1:0-2570 GCA_046597595.1 Gemmatimonadaceae bacterium | reverse complement strand
AGCCGCTCGGGCGAACTCCGATTTGGAAACAACAATTGGTCGCTCACCCGATTCAGCGCCACACGCAACTGGGTAAACGCGCTGGCGACCTTCTGGAATAGCCCGGACATCCCATGCTCGGCCGCCAGGCGGTGCTCCGCTGCGAGTGTGAAGCCTCGCCGCCCCATCTCCTCGTAGTAGTCGAGATTGGGCCCGCCGCGGCGATGGCGGCGATACTCGATGTGATCGGGAAAAATACCGCTCAACCAGAGCGCGTAATTGCCCATGTGCGTGCGAACGAGAAAGCTGCGCTGCTTGTCGCCGCTCTCGAGATCGCGCGCCAGTGACGCCAGAGTGTCATACCGCTCGTCGTCGCTTACGCCGATACGGTGCGCACGATCGCGGACACCAAAGTCCATCACGATCCTGGCA
Organism: Gemmatimonadaceae bacterium; assembly: GCA_046597595.1. Classification (GTDB taxonomy): domain Bacteria; phylum Gemmatimonadota; class Gemmatimonadetes; order Gemmatimonadales; family Gemmatimonadaceae; genus JBKJKH01. The sequence goes on along the minus strand of JBKJKH010000126.1, from coordinate 2,159 downwards.
ACGTAATCCGCAAGGACACGGTCGTGCTCACCGATGTCGAGCAACGCATGACGCACCATCACGTACGAAATGAGCTGCGGCGACGCATGCGCGGCCTGCCGCGACTCCAGAAGTCCGGCGCGCACATGGGGGTCGTCGAGCAGGGCGTCGATCCCGTGCTCCCGCAACGTCACCTCCGCGCGCTCGTACTCGGCAACCGTGCCGCGCGCCGCGAGGCGCAACAACAGCTGCGCATCGTTCCTCGTAAGCTCTCGCCGAACGTTGGCCAGGATCATCGTTCCTCCTCGAACGCGAAGCTGCTACCAACCCCCTATACCCCGCAGACGACGCGTGGTCCACGAGGTATCATGTCAGCACTCGGCGAGGGAGAGTGCTACGCCTACTTCAGCGGCGCGTCACGATTCGCCACCGCCCATCCAGCCCTTCGCATCAACTCGGCGACGCGTACCATCTTCTCGAAATCGATCTTTGCGACGTCGTCGCTCGGCTTGTGGTAGTCGGCATGAAGACCCGTCGTGAAGAACACGATCGGAACGCCCTTCCGCGCGTACATGTAATGATCGCTGCGAAAATAGATCTGCTCGGGATGAGTTGGAGAGTCCCATTCGCGATTGAAGTGGAAGGGCCGGGTCGCACTCTTGTTCACCGAATCCACGACGCCTCCCAGCAGCCTGCTCTGGCCCTTGGGAGCCGCGGCCGGCCCGACGATGTACAGCGAGTCTGCGTGGTTCCGGCCGATCATGTCCGCATTCAGCTGTGCCACGATTGAATCGAGAGGCACAGTCGGATGAGCGGTGAACCACTCGGAGCCGAGCAGGCCTTTCTCTTCGCCCGCGTGCCAGACGAAGAGTACTGAACGGCCGACGCGCGGTCCCTGCGCGTAGGCACGCGCCAGCGCGAGCACCGCCATGGAACCCGACCCATCGTCATCCGCGCCATTGTAGATCGAGTCGCCATTCACCACTTCACCGATGCCGACGTGGTCGAGATGCGCGCCATAGGCGACATACGATCCGGGATGTGTTGCGCCCGGCACCTTGCCGACCACGTTGTATCCGGTAATCTGATCCCGCGACACATGCACCTGCGCGGTGAGCCTGCGCCCGGCCAGGGCGCGGGACTGGTCGTTCGTTGGCCAATCGTCGGGGAGCAACGGCGTCCCGGGCCTCACACGGGCAATCAGGATCAGCGGGAAAAGTCGCTCCGCGTCCGGAATCATCCGTGACGTATCGCGCGCGCTCACCGTACGCAGGAGTGCAGCGCTGGCCTGGGTGAAGAACTCATCGCCCTTATCACCAGTCATCACTACGATGATTGCGGCGGGCCGGGCCGGTGAACTCACCAGCCGCGCGAGGCGCATCTGGAATCCCACCTGGCCAGAGTACCGTGCCACCGCACTGGAGTCCGCACCCGGCGGCGCGTCGTTGACGACGACGACGGCCTTTCCCGCCATTTCGAGGCCCGCGTAGTCGTCCCGCTTGATCGTCTTGTCGCCCGCGATCCCGTATGAAGCAAAGACCAGATCCGCGTCCGCATTCAATTTGGGATTCTGGGCACCCACGCCCATCACCGTCAGCGGAACGATGTCGCCGCCGATCCTGAGCGTGCTGACACCGCCCGGAGTCGCGACCGTCACGCTGGAATGCTTTGCGATGCGCATGCTCGTGAGCGGGACACGCTGGTAGTAGCCGCTGTCTCCGCCGGGCGTCACGCCAAGTTGTGCGAGTCGTGTAGCAATGAAGCGCGCGGCGCGCAATTCGTCGGGTGTCCCTGTTTCACGGCCACGCATCGAGTCTGCCGAAAACGCAGTCAGGTCCCGGCGCAGTTCCTCGGCAGTGATAGCGCCTGCCGCCATCGAGGCGCCACTGGGAACGGGAGTGCTTGTCGTGGAAATACCAGGAGATGCGCAAGCGGCCGCGGCCGCGGCGGCGGGCAACAACAAACTCGTTCGTGACATGTCGATGCTCCAATGCGGGTTGCGCGCTTGCGCGTGCCGGACGGTAATGCCCAGCGGCAGAACTCCACAGCCCTGTTAACTTCAGGCCCGTGTCACAGCGCATCCTTCATGTCGATTCAGGCCGCGATTGGCGCGGCGGACAGCGGCAGGTTTTCCTGCTGGCGTCCGCACAGCGCGACCGCGGACTTGAACCGCTCGTTGT
>JBKJKH010000059.1:0-5596 GCA_046597595.1 Gemmatimonadaceae bacterium | reverse complement strand
CGACGCCCGCGTCTGGCCCCGTGTCGCCCGACAACCCGCTCGCCGCGCCGGGAGCTGTGGCACGCGACACTGTGCGCGCAGACGCGCTCTTCGATGCAGCGGGTTGGCGCCGCGGACCCGATAGATTCCGTGTGGCCAGTGGGAAGCCGGTGTCCATCACGCTGCTGACTGTCGGGAGCGGTGACAACGCCGTCGAGCAGCTCATCCAGGGAGACCTCGCGGCCCGCGGCGTGCGCGCGGAAATCCGCCAACTGGAACTCGGCGCATTTCTGGCCGAGGCGCGGGCACGCACGAAGCGATTCGACGCGCTCGTCACGGGAATTCCTGGCGACCTCTCGCTGTCCTATCTCGATGCAATGTTCGCGACGCGACTCAGCGGCGGCGCGCTCGACTACGCGGGATTTCACGACGCCGCGCTCGATGCGCTCATGGTCCGGGCACGCACGGCGCGCGATCGGGATGCCGCGCGCACGGCGTGGAGAGACGTTCAGGGCGCGCTGGACGCCGCGATGCCCGTCGCGTGGCTCTATCATTCCCGCGGCGTGCAGGGCGCATCGCGCCGGGTGAAGAACGTGCAGATGGACCTGCGTGGTGAGCTGGTCTCGCTCGCGCGCTGGACGCTCGGCGCGCCATGATCCTGTTGAGCGATCAAGCTGTGGACGATCGCCGCATGCATGCGGCGGGCGCGCTGGCGCCGCTTGCGGAGTCGCTGCACACGGATCTCCACGCCGTGATCGCGCGGCCGCTGTTCATTCCGGAGGAGAAAGCAAGACTCACGCGTGCGGGTGGCCGATGTCCCGACGACGGCACGATGCTCGATTTCGATCCGTTCGCGCCGCGCGCGCATCGCTGCCGCACCTGCGCCAAGGTGTTCGACACCGATGCGCACTATCAGTGGTGGATCATGGGCTACCAGCTCTGGCTCGCCGAGCGCACCGTGCACGCGGCAGTGCTGCACATGCTCCGAGGCGATGAGCGGGCCGCGACCTTCGCGCGCACTGTGCTCGAACGCTACGCCGACCTGTATGCGCGGTATCCGAACCAGGACAACGTCCTCGGTCCCACGCGGCCGTTCTTCAGCACCTACCTCGAGTCGATCTGGCTGCTGCAGCTGTGCGTTGCGGCATCAGCCCTGGATTCCACCGACGGGAACTCGACGATCACCGACGCACTGCGCGAACGCGTCATTGGCCCGAGTGCGAAACTCATTCGCTCGTACGATGAGGGCGCGTCGAACCGGCAGGTGTGGAATGCGGCCGCGCTCGCGGCGGCCGCGCGCATGCTCGGCGACCGCGCGTTGCTCCATCACGCATTGCTGGGCCCGTCGGGGATCGCCGCGCATCTCGAACGGGGGCTGCTTGCCGATGGAAGCTGGTACGAAGGCGAGAACTACCATCTGTTCGCGCATCGCGGCCTGTGGTATGGCGTGACGCTGGCGAACGCCGCAGGGATGCCTCTCGATGCAGACCTCGTTGCGCGTTTCGATGAAGGGAGCGCAACGCCCTTTCTCACCGCACTGCCGGACCTCACCTTTCCCGCGCGCCGCGATTCACAGTTTGGCGTGTCGCTGCGCCAATGGCGTTTCGCGGAGTTGGCCGAACTGGGCCTCGCGTGCCAGCCGGAGGACCGGCGGTTGAGGAGTGCGCTCAGCGAGTTGTACGATCCGTCAGTGCCGCGCACCGAGACCGAGCGTTGGCGTTCGACCGCCGAAGCCGAACGCAATGCAGCGGCCTCCGGACTCACGCGCGCCGACCTGGGTTGGCGCTCTCTGCTCTTCGCGGCGCCGACGTTAACTCCACTCGAGCGCGAACCCCGGACTTCAGCCATTCTCCCCGCGCAGGGCTTCGCCGTCCTGCGACGTGACCAGGGACGCATTTATACGGGCTTCGATTATGGACACTCGGGCGGTGGACACGGGCATCCGGATCGCCTGAATCTTCTGCTGGCCGACGGACCGGAACGCTGGCTCGACGACATGGGCACCGGGTCGTACGTGGATCCATCGCTGCATTGGTATCGCAGCACGCTTGCGCACAACGCGCCTGCGGTGAACGGGAGATCGCAGCGGCGCGTGGATGGCACGCTGCTCTCGTGGGACGAGCGCGGAGGTGTCGGGTGGGTCGAGGCGCGCGTGGACGAGGCAGCGCCTGGCGTCGGCATGCTGCGGACGCTCGTCGTGTGCCCGGAGTATGTCGTGGACCGTTTCATCTGGTGGGGCGCGCCGGAGACGCAGGTTGACCTTCCATATCACGTGGATGGAGAGGTCGCGGGCGCGCGCTGGAATGCTGCCGACGCAGGGGGCAGCCAGGAGGCGGAGGACGGCTACGCGTGGCTGCGCGACGTCGAGGCAATGGAAGCGCGCCCCGGTCGCCTGCTGCGCCTGCAGTGCGCGGGCAATGCGAGGACGGCAGATTGCTTTCTCATCCTGCCGAGTGAAGTCGCGTCGAGGCTCTGGCGTGCACGCGCCCCTGGCCCGCCATCGACCGGCGGCGCGGCGCGGCGTTTTCATTTTGTCCGCGCACGAGGGGCGCGCGGGACGATCGTTGCGGTCTGGAGCCTGCGCGATGCCGTGAGCGAAGTTGTGGCAGAGGGAGATGAGATCGTTGTACGCCTCACCGACGGCGGCGTGCATCGGCACAACCGGTCACCGCACGGGTGGCGTGTGGCATTCGCGTGGAAGAATGCGCGCAGCAGCGTCGAGCTCACGGGCCGCGTTGAGGACATGCATCCTGACGCAACACCGGAAGCCGCGGCAGTCGCCCCCGACCCCTTTGAGATTCCCCTGTCATCGGACGCAGATTTCGATGACGGCGTGCCAGTCCCTGCACTCGAGTTCGAGCTCGAAGGCCAGCACTACCGGCGCTCGGAAATCGGCTGGCACGACGCAGGTGAGCCCACTGCGCTCGTGGCATTGATGGCGACGCCAACGCGACTGATCATCCTCGTGGCAGTGCGAAAAGACGTGCCCGCGTTCGCCCCGCGTCGCGAGGAGAACCCGCTCGACAATGAGCATCCCGACATCAACAGTGACGGCATCCAGCTGTACCTCCGCGCACGTGCTGGTGACGGCGCGGGTGAAACGGCCTCGTGGATTCTCGTACCCGAGGCGGATGGCGTCGTGCGTCTCACGCCGCGTACGCCGGCGTGCGCAACGATCCCGCTCTCCGCGCGCTGGCGCCCTTCGCACGAGGGATGGGACGTCCGCTGCTCCGCGCCAATGGAAGTGGTGGCTGCCGGCGGCACCTTCGAGATGGACGTGATTGTGAATGAGACCGTGGCCGGTCGCGAGCGACGGCGTGGCCAGCTCGTGCTCAGCGGCGGAGCGGGGGAGTTCGTCTATCTTCGTGGCGACCGTCAGCCGGAGGCGCGCTTCCTGTCGTTCCGTGTCGCTCAGCCATGACCACGCCATCACTCCTTTCCGCTGTCCGCGTTGTGCTCCTGGAACCGCGCGATCCCATCAACATCGCCGCGGTCATCCGGGTGATGAAGAACATGGGCGTGAGCGACCTGCGGCTGGTCCGCCCGATCGCGTACGATCCGTGGCGCATCGAGGGCATTGCGCACGGAACCCGTGATGTCGTGGACAACATCCGGCACCACGACACACTCGACGAGGCGCTCGGCGACTGTGTGTGCGTTGCCGCGTTCGCAGGGAAGCGCCGGGCGGCCAGGTGGACTGTTCGGACGCCGGAGCGCGCAGCAGACGAATTGATCACGGCCGCGGCGGATGGGCCTGTCGCGCTCCTGTTTGGCCGCGAAGACTGGGGATTGCCGGGCGAGGCGCTCGATCGCACGCACATCATCGTCCACATTCCGACTACCGAGCACTCGTCCCTCAATCTCGCGCAGGCGGTCCTCATCGGCCTGTACGAGGTGCACATGCGCGCCGGCGACGCGACGCGCGCACTGGCGCCACCCCGCCGGCACGCGCCGCCCCCGACGGGCGAGCAGTACGAACGGCTGTTCGCTGACGCCGAGCGCGCACTCGAGGGCATCGACTTCTTCAAGACGCGGCACACCGAGTTGATCATGCGCGTCGTGCGCTCGCTGAGCTTTCGCGCTGCGCCCGATTCGCGCGAACTCGAGCTCGCACGTGCCATGCTGATCGAAGTGGGCCGTGCCCTCGAGCGAGCCCGGAAGTAGTTTCTCCGCATGTCATTCGAGAACCTTCCCAGTGAAATGCCCGGCGACGCCGAATGGCGGGAGCGCGCCGCAACGGTGATTCCCGGTGGCGCGTCAACCGGCAGCAAGCGTCCCGAGTCGTTGTACGGCGACGAGGTTAATGACCTCCCCACGCACTATGTGAGCGCATCGGGCTGCACGCTCCAGACGCCGGGGGGTATGGAGCTGGTTGACTGCACGATGGCACTGGGTGCAGTCGCGTTGGGATACGCCGAAGGATCAGTGACGGCACGTGTGATGGAGGCCGTGGCGGCTGGTAACGTCGCGGGGCTTTCCCACATCGTGGAAGTGGACGTCGCCGATCGGCTCTGCGAGGTCATTCCCTGCGCGGAGCAGGTGCGTTTTTTCAAGTCAGGCGCGGAAGCGGTATCTGCCGCTGTGCGAGTGGCGCGCACCTACACGGGGCGTGCGCACGTCGTTGCGTGCGGATACTTCGGATGGCATGACTGGTCGAACGAGGTTGACGGTGTACCGGAGAATGCGCGGCGCGACGTGACGCGGGTGGCATTTGACGATCTCGAGATGCTCGCGGCCGCAGTCGGAAGCGCGGATGATGGACTCGCCGCGATCGTCATCGAGCCGGTGGTGGAACGTTTGCCCACGAAGGAGTGGCTCGCCGCGGCCCGGCAGCTCGCGACGGAGAACGGCGCGGTACTCATCTTCGATGAAATGAAGACGGGGTTTCGCATCCGGACCGGTGGGTATCAGGAGGAATGTGGCATCGAACCTGATCTCGCGGTTTTCGGGAAGGCGCTTGCGAATGGGTACCCGCTCGCCGCGCTGGTCGGTCGCGCAGACGTGATGGACGCCGCGCAGCGCACATGGATTTCGTCGACGCTCGCGGGCGAATCGGTGGGGCTCGCCGCGGCGGTAGCGGTGCTCGATGTGCACGAGCGTGGGGACGTCTGCGCGAAACTCGCTGAGGTCGGCGCAGCGATGCGGGACTCTGTCTCCGCCGCCGTGACGGCGAGTGGCATCGCGGGGGTCGCCGTCGAGGGCCTCCCGGCGATGTGGTACCTCCGATTCGACGACCGCGCAGTCGAGTCGCGTTTCCTCCAGCTCGCGGTGGAAAACGGAGTGTTGTTCAAGCGCGGCGCGTACAACTTCGCGTCGCTCGCCCATGATGAGAAGGCATTGCTGGCGATCGAACTGGCGGCGAGCAGCGCCTTTGTCACGCTCATGGAAGACGCGCGGTGAGCACGGCGGCAATTGCCGGGCCTGATGCGCTCATCGACATCCATGCGCATTTCCTGCACGCGGGGTGCGGGCGCGCGGACTGGGAACGGGTGAACGCGTCTCGGCTGCGTGCCGGCGAGCGCATCGGGATCACCTGTCACGTCGCCTCGATTCTCGGCTCGTTCGGACATTCCTCGCCGACGTACTTCGCATCGCCAGCCGATGTCGCGCGTGGCAA
>JBKJKH010000439.1:0-7102 GCA_046597595.1 Gemmatimonadaceae bacterium | reverse complement strand
GAGGACATGCCGTTCCTCCCTGACGGCCGTCCAGTGGACATCGTCCTGAATCCGCTCGGCGTGCCGAGCCGGATGAATGTGGGACAGATCCTCGAGACGCATCTCGGGTGGGCCGCGCGCATGCTTGGCTTCTACGCCAAGACGCCGGTCTTCCAGGGCGGAAACGAAAAGGAAATCGGGTTGTTGCTCCGCCTGTCGGGCGTGGTGCAGGCCGGTGGCGCGCTCGAGCTGCACACCGCAGCTCCGGCGGTCAGCGATGCCGATGTCCGGCAGCTGCTGGCGGATGTCATGCCGAAGCGCGGCGAGGAACAGTTCGAGCGCATGGATGACGCGAGCCTGAACGACCTGAGCGCGCGCAACATGTCGCAGGGCACGCGCGACCTGTACCACCGCGTGCGCGACTTCCTCACGGCGGCGGCGAAGGAACTCGCCGAGCGCGAGCGGACCGAGATCACGCACCAGACGTCGTTCCACACGGCGGCGCCTGACGACGTGAACCTGCCGACCGCGGCGCGCACCGACTCGAAGTCGGCGTTGCGCCAGATCGAGAAGCGCGCCGAGAAGACGCCTGAGGATCTGCTCAGGGAAGACGAGTTGCCGTCATTGGCCGGCATGCTCGGACCGAAGAGCGAGGCCGACGTGGACGCGGCGGCGGTCGAGCTCATGCGCATTGCCGGTCTCATGACCGGTGGCAAGATCTATCTGAAGGACGGCCGCAGCGGCGAGACCTTCGCCAGCCCGGTCACCGTCGGGGAGATCTACATGCTCAAGCTGTCGCATCTTGTCGACGACAAGATCCACGCGCGCAGCATCGGACCGTACTCGCTTGTGACGCAGCAGCCGCTCGCGGGCAAGGCGCAGTTCGGTGGCCAGCGCTTTGGAGAAATGGAAGTGTGGGCGCTGGAGGCGTATGGCGCGGCGCACACGCTGCAGGAGATCCTGACGGTGAAGTCCGACGACGTGAACGGCCGGAGCAGGGTGTACGAGGCAATCGTGAAGGGGCAGAACCTTCCGGACCCGGGCATCCCCGAATCGTTCAACGTGCTCGTGAAGGAGCTCCAGGCGCTCGGCATCAAGGTGACGCTGGGTGCGACCAACGACGGCTTCCATGGCAATGGGGCGGGTCGGTTGGGCGACGGCAACGGGACCGGGGAGTAATACATGATTGATTTCCGCAGTGCGCGCGAGACTCGCGCGTCCGCGTTCGACTATATCCACGTCCGCATCGCTTCTCCGGAAGAGATCCGTGGACCGCGCGACCCCAAGGAGCGTGAGCGGCTCGAGATGGCCGGCTTGCGTACCTGGTGGTCGTGGGGCGAAGTGCTCAAGCCCGAGACCATCAATTACCGGTCGTTCAAGCCGGAAAAAGATGGCCTCTTCTGCGAGCGCATTTTTGGTCCCGTCAAGGACTGGGAGTGCCATTGCGGCAAGTACAAGCGCATCCGCTACCGCGGCGTGATCTGTGATCGCTGCGGCGTCGAGGTGACGCTGTCGAAGGTCCGGCGCGAGCGCATGGGCCACATCGAACTCGCCGTGCCGGTCGCGCACATCTGGTTCTTCAAGACGCTGCCGAGCCCGATGGGGAACCTGCTCGATCTCACGCTGCGTGATCTCGAGAAGGTCATCTATTACTCGAACTACGTGGTCGTCGAGGCGGGCCAGCAGGATGTGCGCAACGGCCAGCTCCTCGAGGAAGACGAGTTTCTCGGGCTCCGCCAGAAGGCGCGTGAAGAGGGCGATAACGCCTTCCTCGGTGACATCGGCGCGCCCGCGGTCCGCGAGATGCTGCGCCGCCTCGACGTCACGAAGGTGGCGGCTGAGCTCCGTGCCGAAGTCGGACAGGAGAACTCACAGCATCGCAAGAAGCAGCTGCTCAAGCGGCTGAAGATCGTTGATGCGTTCCGTTCGTCCGGCGATTCCGGTGATGTGCCCAACCGGCCGGACTGGATGATTCTGGACGTTGTTCCGGTGATTCCTCCGGACCTGCGCCCCCTCGTGCCGCTGGACGGTGGACGCTTCGCAACGTCGGATCTCAACGATCTCTATCGCCGCGTCATCAACCGCAACAACCGCCTCCAGAAGCTCATTACGCATCGCGCGCCGGAAGTCATCCTCCGGAACGAGAAGCGCATGCTGCAGGAATCGGTCGACGCGCTGTTTGACAACGGTCGCCGCTCCAAGGCCATTCGTGGCCGCGGCAAGCGCCCGCTCAAGTCGTTGAGTGACATGCTCAAGGGCAAGCAGGGCCGCTTCCGCCAGAACCTGCTCGGCAAGCGCGTGGACTACTCGGGCCGCTCGGTGATCGTCGTCGGACCGGAGCTCAAGCTGCACCAGTGCGGGTTGCCCAAGGCGATGGCGCTGGAGCTGTTCAAGCCGTTCATCATCCACAAGCTGGTCGAGAAGGGCATCGCCGAGACGGTCAAGCGCGCGAAGAAGATCGTCGAGCGCGAGAGCCCGGAAGTCTTCGAGATTCTCGAAGAGATCATCAGGGACCATCCGGTCCTCCTCAACCGCGCGCCGACGCTGCATCGCCTGGGAATCCAGGCGTTCGAGCCGGTGCTGGTCGAGGGCAAGGCCATTCGTATTCACCCGCTCGTCTGCGCCGCGTTCAACGCGGACTTCGATGGTGACCAGATGGCCGTGCACGTGCCGCTGTCATTCGAATCACAGCTCGAGTGCCGGCTGCTCATGCTCTCGTCGAACAACATCCTCAAGCCGTCGGACGGTCGTCCGGTTGCGGAGCCCAGCCAGGACATCGTGCTCGGCTGCTACTTCGCGACCAAGGCGCCAGCCGATTTTGACGCCATCAAGAAGGACGCGAAGCGTGCCAATGCGCTGCCGCATTTCGGCTCCTCGAATGAAGTCGAGGCGGCGCTGGCGCACGGGCGGCTCAATCTTCGCTCGATGGTCCAGTTCCTCGTGACGGAACGCGGTGAGAAGCACTGGGAAACCACGACGGCGGGCCGCGTGCTGTTCAACGCGATCGTGCCGCCGGGCCTGGGCTACCAGAACCGGGACATGAAGAAGAAGGCGCTGGGCGAGCTTGTGTTCGAGAGCTATCGCCAGGGCGGACTCTCGGGCACCGTCGAGTTCCTCGACCGTCTCAAGGAGTTCGGTTTCTTCAACGCCACGCGGGGTGGTGTGTCGATCGGGATCCAGGACCTCCACATCCCGGCCGACAAGGCCGTGTTGCTGGAAGAAGCGACGGAGCGCGTCGAGCGTTTCCAGCGCGCCTACCAGACCGGCAACATCACGAACGGCGAGCGCTACAACAAAGTCATCGACACGTGGACGCATGCGAACTCGGACATCGCGGATGCGATGGTCAAGGCGATGCGCGAAGCCGCTGGCGGCTTCAACCCCGTGTTCATGATGTTCGATTCCGGCTCGCGTGGTTCACGCGACCAGATCCGTCAGCTGGCGGGCATGCGCGGCCTGATGGCGAAGCCGCAGAAGAAGCTCACCGGTGGCATCGGGGAAATCATCGAAAGCCCGATCAAGTCAAACTTCCGCGAAGGGCTGTCGGTGCTCGAGTACTTCATCTCGACGCACGGTGCCCGGAAGGGACTGGCCGACACGGCGCTCAAGACGGCCGACGCCGGATACCTGACGCGGCGCCTCGTGGACGTCGCGCAGGACGTCACGGTGTCCGAGGAGGATTGCGGGACGATCCTCGGCCTCGAGATCGGTGCGCTGAAGGAAGGGGAAGATGTCATCGAGCCGCTTGCCGAGCGCATTGTCGGCAACGTGGCCGCCGAGGATGTCGAAGATCCGCACATGATGGATGAGAGCGGCCGGCGCACGTTGCTGGTCGAGTCGGGTCAGCTCATTGACGAAGACACGGCAACCGCGATCGAGGAAGCAGGGATCGAGACGGTGAAGATCCGCTCGGTGCTCACCTGTGAGGCGAAGCGCGGGCTCTGCCGGATGTGCTACGGCCGGAACCTGGCCACGATGGCGATGGTGGACATCGGTGAGGCGGTCGGCATCATTGCCGCGCAGTCAATCGGTGAGCCAGGCACGCAGCTGACGCTGCGGACTTTCCACATCGGTGGAACGGCTGCTCGTATTGCCGAGCAGACAGCGCGCAAGTCGAAGGTGGCGGGCGTCATCGAGTATGGTGACCGCCTCATCACCGTCCAGAACGCGGAAGGACAGAAGATCGTCACTTCGTACGAAGGCGAGATTGCGATCCGCACGTCGACCGACAAGAACGCCGCCATCGGGGCACGTCTTGCGGTGCCGCTCGGCGCCATCCTGATGGTGAACGATGGCGACGAGGTGAAGCGCGAGCAGGTGATCTTCACCTGGGATCCGTATACCAACCCGATCATCGCCGACGTCGAGGGTGTGATCAAGTTCGTGGAGCTCGTCGAGGACGAGACCATTTCCGAGGAGCTCGACGAGCTCACCGGACTGCGTCAGCGTGTCGTTGTCGAGGACCGCGAGAAGAAGCTCCATCCGCACATCGAGATTCATCAGGCGAAGGGCGGGAAGGACAAGAAGATCCGCGACTTCGTCATCCCGGTCGGCGCGCAGCTGACGGTGCAGGATGGCCAGGAGATCACCGCGGGAACCATCCTCGCGAAGATCGGCCGTGAAGCGTACAAGACCCGTGACATCACGGGTGGTCTGCCGCGCGTGGCGGAGTTGTTCGAGGCCCGTCGTCCGAAGGATCCGGCGACGATCTCGGAGATCGACGGCGTGGTGCGCTTCGGCGAGATCAAGCGCGGCAAGCGTGAGATCTTCGTCACGCCGACGCTCCCGGGCTCCGGGGCGCTCGACGAGGCTGCGGAACCGCAGTTGTACGAAGTCCCGGCCGGCAAGCACTTGCGCGTCCACGAGGGCGACCGCGTCCGCGCTGGTGACCGCCTGTCCGAAGGGCCGGTGAATCCGCACGACATCCTGCGGATCAAGGGCCCACGCGCCGTGCAGGAGTATCTCCTGAACGAAGTGCAGGAGGTCTATCGTCTCCAGGGCGTGAAGATCAATGACAAGCATATCGGCGTGATCGTGCGCCAGATGCTGCAGAAGGTTCGCGTCATGGATCCAGGCGACACCGAGTTCCTCGAGGGCGAGCACGTCGACAAGCAGACGTTCCGGGAGGAAAACGACCGGACGAAGAAGAAGAAGGGGACGCCGTCGGCTTCCGAGCCGCTTCTCCTCGGTATCACGAAGGCGAGCCTCACGACGCAGTCGTTCATTTCGGCAGCATCGTTCCAGGAGACCACGCGAGTCCTCACCGACGCGGCCATTCGTGGCGCGAAGGACGACCTCCTCGGCCTCAAGGAAAACATCATCATCGGGCACCTCATCCCCGCGGGCACCGGCATGTACCGGTACCACGAGGTGGAAATCGAGGGGCAGGAGATGCCGGTCGAAGTGCCGCTACTCGCAGAACTGCCGAGTGCCGATGCGCCACTGCCAGGGTTCAGCCTTCCGGAGTTTGTGGAAAGCGGAGCGATGGCGGGCGGAACCGCCGGGGACGAAACCTGACCGCGTGAAACGGAGCAGGGAACATGAGGGCCGGGTCGACATTCGACTCGGCCCTTTGTTCTGTCCTTTTCCGCGTCCGTGACGCAACTTCTGCGCGATGCGAACGCTCCTCGCCATCGTCGCGATCCTCGCAGGGCTGTTCGTCGCGCGGCGGCTGTTCCGGCGCGCGCTGCGACGATCCGTGCTGCGTGCGCTCCTGCGCTTTCGCGGACGGGTGGACCGGTTCAAGCTCACGCGCAAGCCGTTCATCGCGGCGTCTCTGCTCGCCGATCCGCGGATCATCCAGGCCGTGCAGGAGCACGCCCGCACGCACGACATGGACGAGCGTGCGGTATGGCGACGCGTCGAGGAATACGTGGACGAAATCGTCCCGTTCTTCAACGTCCTCGCGTATTACCGGATTGGATACACGGCGAGCCGCATCCTGCTCAACTTCTTTTACCGGGTGAGCGTGGAGTTCGCGTCGCCGAAGGCTGCGGCGCGATTGCGCAAGGACGCCGTTATCGTCTACCTGGTCAACCATCGTTCGAACGCGGACTACGTGCTCGTCGGCTACGCCCTGGCGGGACGCGTTTCGATCTCGTACGCGGTCGGCGAATGGGCACGCGCGTTTCCACTGGAGTACATCTTCAAGTCGTTCGGCTCGTATTTCGTGAGGCGGAAGTACCGCGAGCCGCTGTATCACACGGTGCTCGAGCGCTACGTGCAGCTGATCACGCGCAACGGCGTGACGCAGGGAATCTTTCTCGAAGGCGGTCTCAGTCGCGATGGACGGCTCCAGCCGGCGAAGGTCGGCCTGCTGGACTACGTGCTCGGTGTCGCGCGTGATCCCGCGTATCGCGACCGCATGTTCATCGTACCGGTCGCGGTCAACTACGACCGCGTTCTGGAAGACCGCTCGTTGCTGCGCGAGCTCGAGGCGCGGGCGGGCCGCCGTCGTCCGTCGCGCATGACACAGGCCGGAGAAGTCTTCCGCTACGTCGGCTGGAACGTGGCGCGCCTGCTTTCACGGCGCTGGCGCCGGTACGGGCGCGCCGCGGTCGTGATAGGCGATCCAATACCGCTCCAGGCATGGTTTGCGTCGCATGGGAGCAGCGAGACGCTGTTCACGTTGCCGAGGCACGAACGACTCGCGCGCGTGCAGATACTGGCTGACGACGTGCTTTCACGCATTGGTGCGATCATTCCCGTGACGCCTGTTGCGCTGGCATGCGCGGCGATCCAGAGCCTGGACGGCGATTTCTTTCCGAAGCAGCAGATACTTGCCAGAATGGATGAGATGCGGGACGTCCTGCTGGAGCTGAACGGTCGCGTGATCCGCGCCGAGGGTCCGGTCGAGGAGATTTTTGACCGGGCGTGGCGGATGTTGGGGATGCGGCGGGTACTGGCGCTGACGGGTCAGGGCTATGCCGTACTGCCGGCGGGCAGGCCGCTCATTTCATACTACGCGAATGGCATTGCGCACCTGCTGGGGCCGTTCGAGCAGGGGGTCCGGGCGCGCGACGGGCTCAAGTGGGTGGACGGGAAGGCAGCCAGCTAAGGGTGGCAAGTCACTCATTTCGTTGGTATAAAGGGGGTTGAGTCGCGCACCCGGGCGTGCTATCTT
>JBKJKH010000423.1:0-4188 GCA_046597595.1 Gemmatimonadaceae bacterium | reverse complement strand
CTGTTTCACGACATCGGCAAGGCTCGGGTGCCGCAGGAGGTCCTGAACAAGACGGACCCGCTGACAGATGATGAATGGCGCATCATCGCCTCGCATCCGTGGATGGGCGTGCTCGCGCTCTTCCAGATGCGCGGGCAAAGCGAACTGCCGTACCGCGCGATGGTGGTCGCGTACGAGCATCACATGAAAACGGACCTCACCGGCTATCCGCGCAGCATCCGTCCGCGCGAGATGGGCATTTTCAGCAAGATCGTGGCGGTGTCCGACGGGTTCGACGCCGCCACGTCGCGCCGGGCGTACCAGACGGTTCCGCTTTCTCCCGCCGCTGTGCTCCAGGAGATGCGAGACAATCCGCGACGAGGAATGGATCCGGTTATCGTGAAGGCGTTCGTCGCGATGCTCGGGATATATCCGGTGGGAACGCTCGTCACGCTCGATACGCTCGAGCTGGCGCTCGTGCACGCCGCCAATCCCAACACGGAGATGCTCTCGCGACCGCTGGTGCGCATCATCACGGACACGCTGGGAAACCTGCAGTTCCCTGGCGAGATTGCCGACCTGGCAGACCTCTCGCCCGAAGGCGCGTTTGCACGCACGATCATCAAGACGGAGAATCCGGACAGATATGGCATCCGCGTCGGCGACTACTTCGTCTGAGTCGCTCGCATCGCGCTTCGGCGCCCTGCGAGCGAGCGGCCGCCGAGCACTCGTCTGCTACATCACCGCCGGACATCCCGATCCCGATCGGTCGCTGGCGCTGATGCGCGGACTGGAAGCCGCCGGCGCCGACGTCGTCGAGCTGGGCGTCCCGTTCTCCGATCCGATGGCGGACGGCCCCGTGATCCAGGGAAGCTCGCAGCAGGCGCTCGAACATGGCGTCACGTTCGACCGCGTCCTCGCGTTGGCCCAGCAGGCGCGTCTGGCGATTCCCGTTGTGCTCTTCAGCTATCTCAACCCGCTGCTCGCCGCAGGACCGGACGCGCTGTCGCGCGCGGCAGCGGCGGGGTGCCGCGGGATCCTCGTCACTGACCTGCCGCTCGGCGCCGACGCGGAGCGCGAGTCCTGGCTCGGCAACGGCCCGCTGGATTTCATTCGGCTTGTCGCGCCCACCACGCCCAAGGCGCGAATGGCGGAAATTGCCAAGAACGGCAAGGGCTTCGTCTACCTCATCAGCCGGATGGGTGTCACCGGGGAGAGCGCGGGCATCGATCCCGCGCTTCCCGGCACCATCGCCACGCTCCGCAGCGTCACGGACCTGCCGGTATGCGTGGGCTTCGGCATCTCCACGCCACAGCAGGCAGCGGAAGTCGGCGGGCTCGCGGATGGTGTGGTCGTCGGGAGTGCGCTCGTGCGCGCGGCTGGTGAGAGCGTCGCAAAAGCGTTGGTCCTCGTGGAATCGATGCGCCGCGCGCTGGACGAAGGCGCGTACTCCTGATGCGCACCGTGCTGGGCCTCTATCCACGGTTCCTGCGGTTCGGCGGCGGGCTCCTGATGCTCGCCGTCGCGTGGCAGGGAGGTATGTGGCAGCAGCAGCACCTGATCGGCGCGGGGGTCCTGTTCGGGCTGACGCTCATGCTGCGCCACACCCAGATATCGCTCACGAAGTATTCCGTCCTGCATCTGCTGGGCATGCTGGCCGTGGGCGGCGCGCTCATCATCGGGCCTGCACCAACGGTTGTCACCCTGTACATCGGCGTGTTCCTCGCGGACTGGATGCTGCAGCGCAAACCCGCGGCGAGCGCGCAGATCAACGCAGGGCGCGAAGCGATGGCACTCGTCGGGGCATTCGGTTTGTACGCCTGGATCGCGGATGCCGGCTCCGCCACGGTGGTCACCGGGCTGACCTCTCGGACGCTACCGGCCTTTGCGCTGTTCGTGTTCTCGCATTTCGTGTTCAGTCGTGGGCTGATGTACTTCACGCTTATCGTCCGCGACAAGCTCCTGACGGAGGAAAAGTCCCTCATCCTTCGCTATGAAGTGATCGCGTTCTTTGCCGGTGTCGGCGTCGTGGCGGTCTCGCTCGTGACGATCGAGAGCGCCGGGTTCCTCGGCTGGTCTGTGGTCGCGCTGGTCCTCGGGTTTGCAGGGCTTCTCATGAAGCGCATTCTCGAGGAATCGATCGCCGCCGAGGAGCTGAACAAGATCCTGCTGATGGAACAGGTGGTGTCGTCAGACACAGACCTTGGCGATGCGTTCCGGCGCATTGAGGGCCTGGCGCACCGGCTCGTTGACTGGCGAAGCCTCCGCATCTGGCGGCTCACGAACGATGGGCTGCGCTATGTCTATGACAGCAAGCGCGGTCTGGTGCGAGGTGAGGACGGCACCAGTCCTCCCGGCGAGGAGTTGCGCACCCTCGCGCTGAAGAAGTCGGACGCCGTGATCATCGACGATGCGTATACCGATGAACGTGTCCACCTGCCGCGCGAGGAAGCCCGCAGCGTCGCCGTTCTCCCCCTGCGATTCGGTGAGCGGACCGTCGGCTTGCTCGAACTCGAGCATCACAAGCGTTCCATGTACGCCGCGAAGGAGACGGCGCTGATCAAGCGGTTCGCCAATCAGCTCGCGACCACGCTGCACATCAACGACCTGCGCCAGCCGCTCATCGAATCAGTCAAGCGGGTGAGCGAGCAAGTGTTGACCCTCGGCGAGTCGGCGCGCACGCTCCGCACTGGTGGAGAGGCCGTGGCCCGCAACATCGGCGACATCACGCGCGGGCTCGCCGAAGAAGAAGACGTGGTGCAGCGCGGTCTTGATGCTTCGGAATCAGTGAGCGCCGCGATCGCTGCCGTCGCACGCGACGGCCATGATACGGCCGCTGAGAGCCGCCGGGCCATGGCCATCGCCAGCGACAACCGGGAGACGATTGCCACGGCTATCGAACGCCTCGTCGGCGCAAAAGGATTCGTCGCCGACAGCGCGGCGGAGATTGCGAACCTCGCGGTGGCCACGCGCCGGCTCACGGAATTCATCGGTGTCGTGCGTGAGCTTGCCGAACAGACGAACCTGCTCGCCCTCAATGCGGCGATTGAAGCCGCGCGCGCCGGCGAGCACGGCACGGGCTTTGGGGTCGTCGCGGAAGAAGTGCGCCAGCTTGCTGAGCAGAGTGCCGCCGCATCGGACGCGGCATCAGAGATCGTGGGAAAGTTCGAGGAGCAGATGCGCCGTGTCGGCAGGCAGATGGAGCGTGGCGAGTTGATGGTGCGCGATGTCGAGACGCTGTCCCAGTCGTCGAGTGCAGCGCTCGAGATGATCGTCCAGGCGACTCAGGGCGCGGCGGGCACCGCCCACCGCATCGCAGGGACGTCGGCAGCCCAGGAAACGGAGTTCGCGGGACTGCGTGAGCGCGTCACGCGCATCGCGGAGATCGCACTCCGGAACCGCCAGGGCGCAGAGAACGTGACGGCCACCGCGCGTGACCAGGCGCGCGCGCTCCGCGAACTGGAAGGCGCGACGTCGGAGCTCAAGGGCGTCGCAGTTTATCTGTCCGACCTGACGACGCGCATTACGACGGCGGGCTAGTGCACGCGGACACGACGGTCACGTTGCGAGGAATGCGCTTTCACGTCCGCGTGGGCACGCTGCCGCACGAGGCCGAGCTTCCGCAACCGCTCGAGATCGATGTGAGCGTGTGGACGGTGGGCGACGACGGGGCAATCATCGACTACCGGCAGCTTTACGCGCTGGCTGCGGACGCGACCGCGCATGAGCCGTTACGCTACCTCGAAGATATCGCACAGGCGATCGTGCATGGTGCGCTGCAGATGCCGGGCGTGGAGCGGGCGCGCGCCGCCGTGCGCAAGCCGCACGTTCCGCTGCCGGGCCCACTCGCGCATGCCGAGGTCGTGGTCGAGCGCGCACGGGAGTCCGGCGTCACCCATGCGTGACGTGGCGTACATCGCGCTCGGTTCCAACCTCGGCGACCGCGCGGCGTCCCTCGCCACCGCACGTGCTGCGATCGCCGCGTTGCCGGAATGCTCGCTGCTCAGCGTGACGCCTGCGGAGGAGACGACGCCGATCGGACCCGTGGCGCAGGGCGCGTTCCTGAACCAGATGCTTGCGCTGGAAACCACTCTCGAGCCGGAGACGCTGCTAGATTCGCTTCTGGAGATCGAGCGCGCGGCGGGACGCGAGCGCGGCACCCGCTGGGGTCCACGAACGCTCGATCTTGATATTGTGGCCTTTGATCGA
>JBKJKH010000416.1:0-3789 GCA_046597595.1 Gemmatimonadaceae bacterium | reverse complement strand
TGCTTCAGGCGGTCGCTGAAGCACTTCGTCGGTGACGTGCTGGTACATCGCAGACTTGCCGGTGCGAATCACCTGCGGATATCCGCCTGCGGCGTGAGGGGAAGCCTGATCTCGGTCGCGCAACTCACGCGCGAGCTTCGTGATCTCCGGGTCGTGACTCACCACTGTATGGAGAATCAGTTCGCCGTTCTCATTCACGAGGTCAATCGAGCAGCGGTCAGCGAGGTGATCGATAACCAGGCGGGCAACTGTATCAAGCGTGACCGAGTGCCCGAGCGATCCTGCAATGGCCTCCGAAACGTCAGCGAGGAATCGCTCATGCCGCTCGTTCTCCCGCTGCTCGGTGACGTCACGGAGCGCACCGACCATTCGCATGGCTTGCTGGTTGTCGTTTCGCAGGAGCCATCCGCGATCGGTGACGTAGGCCCACCGGCCGTCAGCACGCCGCAGGCGGTACGCGGACGTCCAGAGTGCCCTGTCGCTTGCTATGAGAGTCTGGATCTCCTGCCAGACCCGATCACGATCGTCGGGATGCAGATGCTCCATCCACCACTCGGTACCGCGCTCGACATCAACGGGATCGTGACCGAACACCTCGCGTATCGCATTGGATGTCACCACACGATCCGTGACGAGATCCCAATCCCAGATCACGTCGCGCGACGCCTGCGCAATGAGGCGATAGCGCTCTTCTGAGAGGAGCAGCTCCGACTCCATGCGCCGTCGTTCGGTGATATCCAGGAGCGCAACACCAACTCCGATCGCCTCTCCTTGCTCGTTACGAACGGGGTAGTAATTCCCAAGCCAGTGGCCAATTTGTGCAGGAGCGTGTGGCTTGGGTCCAACAATTTCCCTTCCGATAATGGATTCGCCCGTCTCGATGACATGCCGATAAAGCGGTTCAACCTCGTTGGCCACTGTGGGCACCACCTCTCGCACGGTACGTCCGACCATCTCTTCACGCCGCTTCCCTGCCATTGCGGCGAGCGTCTCGTTGACGCGGATGTAACGAAGATTTTGATCGACGAACGCGAAGCCGAGTGGCGCGGCGTCGAGTAGCGTATCAACGAGTGCGCTGGCCTTGCTCCGTTCGGTGGCAGCGCTCGAGCTCTACTCGCTCGCGCGCTGCCACCAACCGATCCCCGAGTGCGCTGAGGGCAGTCGCGAGTCCGCCCAGAACAAGAAGGGACGCGACGAAAACGAGCGCTGCGTTGGCGCCACTGAGCCTGGCCTGCGCACGCGTATGCCACCCGAGCAGGAGCGCAACTACGAGCGCGCCTGCGTACGCGGCCACGCGGATACGATGCGCGCGTGGCCAGATGAAACGGGGGGAGGCGGTCACATCTGCAATACTATTGCAGAGAAGCTGTTCCGGGAGGGAGGACACCCGGAGACCCGCGCGGTGATATGAAACTCAGCGCACCAAAAGGGAGCGAGCCCAGCACTTGGTGCCGATGCTCATCGCCGCCACTTTTTCTGAACTGCCTCAGTGGGTTAAACGGACCTGAGTGTGTAGTTCGCGCCGCGAATAGCCACCAGCAATGCCGGTACGACAAACAGCGTGATCGGCGTCGAGAGCGCCAGACCGCCGATCACCGCAAGGGCGAGCGGCTTCTGCAGTGCGCTGCCGGCACCCAGCCCGAGCGCGAGCGGCAACAGCCCGAACAGCGTGCAGAGTGTCGTCATGAGAATGGGCCGCAGGCGGATCCGCGCAGCCTCGCGCATGGCCTGCTCGAGCGGCAACCCCGCCTCGCGCATGCGGTGCCGCGTGAAGTCGAGCAGGATGATGCCGTTCTTCACGATCAGTCCCACGAGCAGGATCAGCCCCATGAAGCTCGACACATTCAGCGGGGTGCCGGTGACGAGCAGCAGCAACATCGCGCCGACGAAGCTCAGCGGCGCAGCCAGGAGGATGACCAGCGGCTCGACAAACGACTCGAACTGCACGAGCATGATGGCGATGACACTTACCGCCGCGAGCCCGAGGACGATCAGCAGCGCCCGGAAGGCCTGCTGCTGGCTCGCATACTGGCCGGCCAGCTCGACGCGAATTCCTTCCGGCGGCGGCGCGGCGGTGAGCACCTGCTTCACGTCGCCCATGATCGCACCGAGGGAACGGCCGCTGATGTCCGCGGTGACGTCGATCATCTGCTGCTGATTCTCACGAAAGAGCGCCGCCCGGGTGTCCACCGCCCGAAAGGTGGCGAGGGTGCCTAACGGCACTGGGGCCCCCGTCGCGGGCGCCAGCACCGGCAGCGCCGCGAGCTGCCTCGGCGAGAATCGCACCGAATCCGGCGCGCGGACCCGGATTCCGACGGACCGGTCGTCGAGGCGCACGTCACCCGCCGAAACGCCGATCAGGGCGGCGCTCACGGCCGCGGACACGTCCTGCGGCGTCATCTGCACGCGGTTCGCCTCCGCGCCGTCAATCGTCATTGCGAGCTCCGCGCTCGGCTCACTCACACCACTGAACAAGTCCTCGACGCCGTCCACCTTTTCGAGCTTCGCGGAGAGTGCGCTGCCGTATGCCTCGAGCGCGCCGAGGTCCGGGCCAAACAGCTTGATTTCGATGGGGCTCGCGGCACCGGCGAGATCGTTGATCACGTCGGAAAGAATCTGCACGAACTCGATGTGCATGCGCGGCACACTCGATTCGATCTTCATGCGCACGTCATCGATGATCTCGAAGCTCGAGCGTGACCGCATCCGTTCCGGCTTGAGCCGGACCGCGATGTCGCCGGTGTTCTGCTCGGTGGCGAACAGGCCAATCTCGGCGCCCGTCCGGCGCGACGTGCCCGTGACTTCCGGCGTGTTCGCCAGGATGCGCTCAGCGATGCGCACCTGCCGATCGGTCTCGGCGAGCGCGGTGCCCCCCGGAGTGACGTAGTCGAGCACAAAGGCGCCTTCGTCCATCTCCGGGAGAAAGCCGGTGCCAACAAAGCGATGTGCCACGACGCCGGCGACCACGAGAACCACGGCACCGGCGATCATCCACCTCCCGTGATGCATCACGGCGCCGAGTGCGCGTTCGTAGCGGTCGGAGAGCGTGTCGATGGAACGGCCGAGGCGGGCGAGAAGGCCCGGCGCGCCCGCCGGCGCAGCGCCTGGTGAGGCCTCGCTCTCGGCGTCAACGGCCGTCAGGAACTGCGCGCTCAGCAGCGGAATGATCGTCAGCGAGAGCAGGAGTGAAACAAGTACAGCGACCGTCAGCACGACCGAAAGCGTGCGAAAGAATTGTCCCTCGACTCCCGTCAGCAATCCCAGCGGGAGGAAGACGACGACAGTGGTGATGGTGGACGTCGTGACTGGCCAGATCAGCTCCTGCACCGCCTCCCGCACCGCAAGACTACGATCGGGCGTCAGGCGCAGGTGCCGCACGATATTCTCCGTCACCACCACCGCGTCGTCGATCACCAGCCCGATGGCGATGGCCATGGCCCCGAGCGTCATCAGGTTGAACGTCTGCCCGAGCAGTGACATCACGAAGACGGTGATCATCATCGTGAGCGGAATTGACGATGCGCTGATCGCGGTGATGCGCCCGTGACGCAGGAACACGAGCAGCACGAGGACGGCGAGTGCGGCACCAATGAGCATTGCGTCGCGCACCGATGCGACCGCGTCGCGGACAAGCGCTGCCTGGTCGTAGACAGCCTTGAGGCGGATCCCCGCGGGAAGCGTGCGCGACACCGACTGCGCGATGCTGGCCACGCTGTCTGCGATCTCGACGGTATTGCCCCCGAGCTGGCGCGTGATGTTGAGCAGCGCCGCGGGCCGCCCGTCGCCGGC
>JBKJKH010000378.1:0-2862 GCA_046597595.1 Gemmatimonadaceae bacterium | reverse complement strand
GCGCGGGACGTGCTCGTGTCGCGATACGGCCCCATCGATGCGCTGCCCACCGGTGCGCGCGTCGGCACGAGCAGTCCCCGGCGCGCCTGGCAGATCCGCGCCGCGCGTCCCGATGTCGCCATCCTCGACTTGCGCGGCAACGTGGACACGCGCCTCGCGAAGCTGGATCGCGGCGATTACGACGCCATCATTCTCGCGGCGGCGGGATTGATCCGGCTCGGACTCACCGCGCGCATCACTGAATGGCTGTCGAATGATGTGATGCTGCCGATGGTCGGCCAGGGTGCGATTGCGGTCGAGGCGCGTGCAGGCGATGAGGAAGTCGCTTCCCTTGCCGCCGCGCTGAATCACCGGGCGACTTCGCTGGCGGTCACGGCGGAGCGTGCATTCCTTGCCCGGCTGGGCGCCGGCTGCACCGCTGTTGTCGGCGCCTACGCGGTCGTCGACGGCGACCGACTGTACATTTCCGGGCTTGTGGGAGCTTCCGACGGAAAAGGCGCGCGCGCCACGCTCGATGGCTTGACCTCGGACGCCGAGCGTCTTGGGGCGGCGCTCGCCGATCAACTCTATCCCGTCGCATGATCGCCTTGCGTGTCGCCCTTACACGTCCCGTCGGACGAGCAAGCCCGCTCCAGCGCGCGCTCGAGGCGGGCGGCGCGATTGTTTCCTCGTTCCCCGCAATAGCGATCGCTCCTCCCGCCGACTGGACGGCGCTCGATGAGGCACTCGACCGGGTCGCGGAGTACGAGTGGATCATCTTCACCAGCGCAAATGCGGTGGCCTCCATCGCGGACCGCTGGGCGTTGAGAATCGGCGCGCTTCCGCTGCCATCGCCGCCACAACTGGCCTGCATTGGGCCGGCCAGTGCCGCAGCACTGCTCGGCAGAATCCGGACGGCGGACTTCGTCGCGAGGCAGCATACGGCGGAGGCGTTCGCATCAACATTGCCGGTTACGACTGGGGCGCGCGTGCTCTTCCCTGCCGCCGACATCGCGCGCGGGGCGATAGCGACCGTGCTCGAGCAACGGAACGTGCTCGTCGATCGCGTCGCGGCGTATCGCACGGGCCCGGGAGCCGGTGTCGCGTCGCTGGTCGAGGCACTCCGTGAGTCGCAGATCGACGTGATACTCTTCGCCAGCCCATCGGCCGTCGAGCACGTAGCGGACGCGCTGCTGGATCAGCACGTCCAGATGCCTGCCATCGTTTGCATCGGCCTCACCACCGCGGCGAGCGTAGCAGCGCGAGGATTCGCGGTCAGTGAAGTGGCGGCTGAGCTCGATGAGGCGGGCCTGCTCGCGGCGGTGGCGCGGGCGGGCAGCAAACTGAAGGGGTGACGCGTGTACGAACCCGTTGAGGAGAAGTTGGATCGCGACGCCGGGGACGCTCGATCCTCGATACGGTTTCGCCGTCTCCGACGGTCGCCGGCCATGCGCCGCATGCTCGAGGAGACGGACCTGGCCGCGCGGCATCTGGTGCATCCGCTCTTCGTCACCGCGGGCCAGGAACGCCCGATTTCCTCCATGCCCGGTCATCAGCATCACCGGCCCGAGCACCTTGATGGTGTGGTCGAGGACATCGCATCGTCAGGCATCCCGGCGGTCCTGCTCTTTGGCATTCCCCTGGAGAAGGATGCGGCCGGCTCGGCCGCGTGGGATCCGCGCGGGCCGGTGCCGGTGGCGGCCGCCACGATCAAGCGCGCGCATCCCGACGTGATCGTCATCGCTGACGTCTGCCTCTGTGAGTACACTGCACACGGCCACTGCGGCGCGCTCGACGAGCGCCACGAAGTAGACAATGATGCAACCCTGCCGCTGCTGGCTCGCGCCGCCATCGCGTACGCGGAAGCCGGGGCAGATATCGTGGCGCCCAGCGCCATGATGGATCATCAGGTAGCCGTGATCCGTCGCGCATTGGACGATGCTGGTCACAAGGACGTTGCCCTCCTGTCCTACGCCTCCAAGTTTGCGTCGGCGTTCTATGGCCCGTTCCGCGAGGCGGCTGAGTCCACTCCCGCATTCGGCGACCGCCGCGCGTACCAGATGAATCCGGCGAATGCCCGCGAAGCCCTTCGTGAAGCGGCAATTGACGTCGCCGAGGGCGCCGACATGCTCATGGTCAAACCTGCCGGCCCGTACCTCGACATCATCCGCCGGGTGCGCGAGCAGCATGACCTCCCATTGGCCGCCTATCAGGTCAGTGGCGAATACGCGATGCTCAAGGCGGCAGCGGAGCGCGGCTGGCTCGACGAACGCCGCGCGGCGCTCGAATCGCTCGTTGGTATTCGCAGGGCCGGTGCCGATATCATCATCACGTACTACGCCCGTGAGGCGGCCCGCTGGCTGAGTGAAGCGCGGTGAGCACCACGCCTCGCTCCGACGCGCTCTTCGCCCGTGCCCGCACGGTCATTCCTGGTGGCGTCAACAGCCCGGTGCGTGCCTTT
Source organism: Gemmatimonadaceae bacterium (assembly GCA_046597595.1). Lineage (GTDB taxonomy): Bacteria > Gemmatimonadota > Gemmatimonadetes > Gemmatimonadales > Gemmatimonadaceae > JBKJKH01. Next base: position 422 of record JBKJKH010000378.1, on the reverse strand, counting down.
CGGGGCGTTGGTGGAACACCGCGGTTCATCGCTCGCGGATCGGGCGCGCGAATTACTGATGAAGATGGCAACTCCTACATCGACTACGTCCTCTCGTGGGGACCGCTCGTGCTCGGCCATGCGCACCCGGCTGTCGTCGCCGCGGTTTCGGAGCAGGCGGCACGTGGCACGACGTTTGGAGCACCCACTGCACTCGAGACCGAACTCGCCGAGGTGATCATCGCGGCGATGCCGGCGGTGGAAATGGTGCGCTTCGTGTCGTCAGGCACCGAGGCGACGATGAGCGCGTTGCGCCTGGCGCGCGCGGCGACAAAGCGGCGATTCGTCCTGAAATTCGAGGGCTGCTATCACGGTCACGCCGATGCCTTCCTGGTGCAGGCAGGGTCTGGCGTCGCAACGCTCGGCCTTCCGGACAGCCCCGG
>JBKJKH010000357.1:0-8828 GCA_046597595.1 Gemmatimonadaceae bacterium | reverse complement strand
GCTTCACTGCGAAGCGCGGCGCGTTGCTTCGACGTCAGGGCCACCGGTACTCCCCGCTCGCGCGAGATACGGACGCGCGTCCACCGGCGCGCCGTCCCACCAGCGGCCGTCAGCACGCATCCTCATGACCTGAAAGTGCAGGTGCGGTACGTTCGCCGGCGCATTGCCGGTAGTGCCGACGTATCCGATGACCTGCCCCTGGCTGACCGCCTGCCCCTCGACGAGGCCTTCGCGGTACCGGTCCAGATGCGCGTAGTAATAGACGAAGCGGCGCTCGGCGTCTACCGCATAGATGGTGATTCCGCCGAGCGCGTTCACGCGGAGGCGCATGATCTGGCCATCCGTCGCGGCGACAACCGGTGTACCGCGGGGCGCGAGGATATCGATGGCCTGGTGAATCCGCGCTCCGCCATCGCGCTTTTCGTGGAAGGAGTCGGGGACGCGAGTGGGGATAACGCCGACCACGGGGACCATCAGTCGCCGGTCGCGCAGGTATTCGAGATCCGGCATCCATGCGACCCGGGATGCATCGGTGTGCGCCGCGGCTGCCGGCCGGGGTTCAGCGCGAGGCGCCAGGGCCAGGGGGCGTAGTCCCGGTGCGCAGGCGGCGAGGCCGAGAAAGCCGAGTCTCGCTACGAGGGAGGCGTTTATGGACCGGGGCACCCACAACAACGATTGGGGTGGGGTGAGGCAACGGATGAGGGCGGATGGTGAATACGCGGAGAGTGTTGTGGCGCCGCTGCCCGTGTGCGGTGGGGGCTCGTCACTCGCTTACACGCGGTTTGGGCGACTTAAACACGCCAATGTCCCAAATGGTCCGCATAAGAGCAGATTCGTCAAATAAACGGGCGGTAATTGAGACCGAACGGTGACATTATGTCGTAATGACCGATGCGGCACGCACGTTGCCTCTGTGGCCTTTGCCGGAGCGCTCCTCGCACGGCGGTAGCACACGCACCCCGGAGGTTCAGATGATCACGACGCACTCGCCCATCGATGCGAACGGCTCGGCCCCTCGTGATGAGGCGTTCATCCGCCTCGTCGAGCAGATGCGCCAGTATTTCTCCCTGGCCGATTTTCTTCCTGTAGGAGAAGACGCGATCTGCCCGATGAGTGAACTCTCGGTTCGCGGACGCACCACGCCGGTGAGTTCGCGGTCCTGCTGATCACGCGAAGACGCGCGCGTCTCCAAACCCGTGGAGGAGCGCCTTCACGTCGAGGGCGATGTTGCGGAAGCGATCGGCGCTCGAGCGCGCGACGCGCACGCGCGTGAACATGATCACCGAAAAAAGCTCCCCGCTCGTGAGGACACCGCCGAATCCGATCACGGAGTGGATTCCGTAGGGAAGAACGAATTCCTGCTGCGCGGGGATGTGCGCGCTGCCCCTCGCGTCCTCGACGTGGAAGACGTTGAACGTCTTGCCCTCCAGTTTCGTCACCAGTTCCGCCGACGACCCGAGCAGCGTCTGGATCTCGACGCCCAGTGACTCGAGGAGCGCGGCAATCATCGGCGCGCGCTGCACGAACTGCACGCTCTGCAGAGGAATGGCCTGGTGCCCCCGGGATTTTGCACGGTCGTTCCACTCGGGCTGCTCGCCAGCCGTGGCCATGAGCGTGAGACACTTGGTCCGCAGCGAGGGGACAACACCGGCAATGTTTTCCGCGAACCGCTGCCTGTCGCGCGGCAATGACCCGTACGTATTGGTCATGTAGAAACGGACCATCGCGCATGCGGGCGCGCCGTCAGTCGCGCGCATCGTGTCGTACAGGTACCGCACGACGGCGTTCGCCGTGGCTTCCGCCGTCGTGTTTCCACCCGCTGCCTTGCGGATCTCGAGTCCGCACCGGAGCATGTCCGCCAGCGCGAAGGCTTGCAGGTCGTACGTCACACGCGTGCGAGTTCCAGCTCTTTCGCCGGGGACTGCTCCAGGGCCGGTGCAAGCCCCTGCTCACGTGCCATCGCGGCGATCCCTTCGTCGATCGTGCGGGAGTGATGCATCGAGCAGAACTTGGGCCCACACATCGCGCAGAACTCCGCGCTCTTGAAGTACTCGGCCGGCAGCGTTTCGTCGTGATATTCGCGCGCGCGTTCCGGATCCAGCGAAAGCCGGAACTGCTCGTTCCAGTCAAAGGCGTATCGCGCGCGTGAGAGCGCGTCGTCGCGATCGCGGGCACCCTTGCGTCCTCTCGCAATGTCTGCCGAATGCGCCGCAATCTTGTACGCGATCACGCCCTGCCGCACATCCTCCGCGTTCGGCAAACCCAGGTGTTCCTTCGGGGTCACATAGCACAGCATGTCCGCGCCATGCCAGCCGATCACGGCCGCACCAATCGCGCTCGAAATGTGGTCGTATCCCGGCGAAATATCCGTCACGAGAGGACCGAGCGTGTAGAACGGCGCCTCGTGGCACAGCGCCTTCTGCTTCTTCACCTGCATCTCGATCTGGTCGAGAGGAATGTGTCCGGGACCTTCGACCATTACCTGGACGTCGTGCTCCCACGCCCGGCGCGTGAGCTCACCCAGGGTCTCCAGCTCCGCAAACTGGGCGCGGTCGCTTGCGTCGTGCAGGCATCCGGGACGGAGGGAATCGCCCAGGGAGATCGTCACGTCGTAGGCGCGCAGTATCTCGCACACTTCGTCGTAGTGCTCATAGAGCGGATTCTGCTTCCGGTGCGCCATCATCCACACGGCGTGCAGCGATCCTCCGCGACTGACGATGCCGGTCACGCGACCGTACACGAGCGGCAGGTGCTCGAACAGGATCCCCGCGTGGAGGGTCATGTAGTCGACTCCCTGCCTGGCCTGGTGCTCGATTTCGAACAGCCAGTCCTGCGCCGTGAGGTCCTCGAGATCCTTGCCCCGCAGGACTGCCTGATAGATCGGCACCGTGCCAATGGGCACCGTGCTGTGTGCGATGATCGCTTCGCGCACCTTGTCGATCTCCGGGCCGGTCGAGAGGTCCATGACCGTGTCGGCGCCGTACTTCACCGCAAGCTCGAGCTTCGCCACTTCTTCATCGAGGCTCGAAGTCACAGCGGAGTTGCCGATGTTGGCGTTGATCTTGACGCTGGACACCTTGCCGATCGCCATGGGCTCGAGGCGCCCCGCAAGGTGTCGGTGATTCGCCGGAATGATCAGCCGGCCGCGAGCGATTTCATCGCGAACGAGAACAGGGTCGAGTCCTTCACGCTCAGCGACGAAGCGCATGGCGGGAGTAATCTCGCCAGCGCGCGCGAGGGCCATCTGCGTGCTGGCAGTGCGGGTCGTGTCTGTCATTTCGTGACTCCCTTCGCCGGTACGAGCCGGATCAGGTTCAGCGGGTATTCTCTCAGCCTGTCTCAATCGAGCAGGCACCCCGGTCATCGGGAAAGCTACTGCGGTGCGCGCATGAAAAACGAGGGCCGGGAATCGCTTCCCGGCCCTCGTCCCTTCACCCAGCGGAGCCTTACGGATTCAGGTCCGTGCAGCCATTGAAGTTCGCGTTGTTGCGCTCGGCGTCCGGCAACGGCATGACGAGAAAGTTGCCGTACGTCCCGCCCTTCGGAAACGCGCCGTTCGGATACACGGTGTTCGCCGCGCGGCCGTAGAACTTCACCAGCCGACGCAGGTCACCGAGACGATGGCCCGTGCTGAACATCCAGAACGCCCGCTCGCGCATGATGAGGTCCAGCATGGCGGACGGCGTCGCCGGCACCGCCAGCGGCGCAAGCGCCGCCGCACCGGCCGGAAGCAACCCGGCAGTAGCACGGATCGCGTTCAGCTGGTTGGTCACCGTGACGCGATTCACCGCGCCGGTGGTGTCCGTCCTCCACTGCACTTCCGCCTCGATGAGCCGCGCCTCGACACCGCTCACGATCGTGACGGGGTCATACCGCGCCCACTTCAGCTGTGCGATGAAGGGCGTCTGCGAATCAAACGCGTTGCCGCCCGCGGAGGTTGGCAGGCGCGGATCGTTCGCCGAGCGGTAGTTCAGGCCGACGCCGCCCTCCTGGTTACCAAGCACGTACCGCTTCGCATTGGTGTTGAGCGACCAGAGATTGTTGCTGGACGTATTGGCCGAGTGGTTCACCTTGTAGATCCAGGTGGTTGCCACAACGCCCAGGCCCGAGATCGAAGCCGGAAGGTTCCGGTCGAGCAGGGCCCGCGCCTTGATCACGAGCGCGAGGTTCCGCACATCGGTTGCCGCCGTGCCAGTCGCATCGTTGTTCGCGGTGGCCGAATCGGCATCGCTCACGCCGATCTTGAACGCCGAATCCACGCTGACCGGATTTCCCGGGATGATGAGCGGTCCCTCGGCGCGCGAGAACGGGATGCCGTTACAGAAGTACTCGCCCATGGTGACGGCGGCGTACGCCTTGAGCGCGAACATCAGCCCGATGGGCGCCAGCGGCGCGGGTGCCGTAGCGCGAGTAGCCACAATCGCCTGTTGCGCCTGGTCCCGAATGCGCTGATACGCTCGGAACTGCGGGGCAATGAAACTGTTCGACGTAGCAAACAAGCCTTGGCGAGGCGTCCCGGCGAGTGACCGCTGGTCCGTGGTATTGCGCTGCTCGAACGTATCGCCGGAACGCCATTCGTCGGCGAGCATGCCGCCGAAGAGGAAAACGTTGTCGGAGCTTTCGCCACTGGTCGCGGCCTGCAGACGCGTCAGAGCGCCGTTACGCAGTGCTTCTGCGCCGACCGCGCTTCCAAGGTCCTCCGGATTGATGATGTCCGGATCGGTGACCTCGAGGATCTTGCTGTCGCAGCCGGCCATTGCCGCCCCCATGAGGGCGGCCAGGCCCGCGCGTCGCACGCTGGCAATCATCGAAAATTGAATCATCGGAGTCTGGTTACTCACAGGCCGAGGGTGAGGCGGAAGGTGAAGTAGCTCGGAGGGGGCTGGGTCTGGAAGTCGCTCTGCGTACCGAGAGCGCCTCCGAAATAATTGCTCTCCGGGTCGATACCCGTATAGTCGGACCACAGCTTGAGATTCCGCGCCGCGAACGTCAGCGTGGCCGAGCGCGCCCGCATCAAGCCGAGCATGCTCTCGGGCACTGTGTAGTTGACAGCAACTTCGCGGAGGCGCACGAAGTCCGCGCGCTCCATGTAGCCAGCCTGCGACCGCGTCGAATGCGTACGCACGACCGTCGCGCGCGCCTGCTCGAAGAGCGATGCCGACTTGTCCACGAGGCCCGCGCAGTTCGACCGCGACTCGCACCGGATGCGCTCGGTGCCGTTGAGCAGCCAGTAGCCACCCTTGCGGTCCACCAGCGCCGAAAGGCGCAACTTGCGGCGCAACAGGTCCACGCCCGTGTTGAAGGAGATTTCGGTCACCGGCCGGTCCGGCCCGATGTACTCGGCGGTATCGGTGACGGTGATCTCGCTCAGCTCCACGATGCCATCGCCATCGGCGTCGGAATACGACGTGATGCGCGGTGACCAGAGGCCGTCCAGCGGATAGCCGGGACGCTGCTGCCGCGTGGTGCCGATGATCGGGGGGATCGGCGCGCCCGTGGCCGGATCATTGCCGAGCGTGACCAGCTTGTTGCGGTTCTTCGAGCCGCTCACCGAGAAGTCGAGCCCGATGTTATCGCGCTCGAGGAGCTTGGTGCGGATAGCGAACTCGGCCCCGGCGTTCTTCACCGAGCCGATGTTCATGAAGCGCGAAGCCGCGACGCCCACCGACGGCGGAATCGGTACGGACACCAGCGCGTCCTTCGTCAGGCGGCTGTAGTACGTGAACTCCAGCGACAGCCGGTCGCGAAGGAACCCGGCGTCGAAGCCGCCTTCTATTTCGGTGGCGCGCTCCGGCTTGAGGTCGGGGTTGCCGAGCGAGCTGTAGGTGACAGAGGGAATGTCCGAGCCGACACCGGCGACGTCGATGTTCGTCGTGGACGGCGCGTAGAACAGGATCGCGTCGGTTGCTCCCGGCTGGGTGCCGGATGATCCCGCGGAGGCCCGAATGCGGAACTGGTTGGCGAAATCCGTCCGCGGGAAGAACGACTCGTCGGAGACGAGCCACGAGAAGCCCAGCTTCGGATAGTACACCGCATTGAAGTTCTTCCCGAAGGCGCTATTGTCGTCGGCGCGAATTGCGCCGGTGACAAACAGTCGCTGCCGGAAGCCGAACTGCTCCTCGATGAACGTGCCGAGCGTCTTGCTCTCATCGCGGCTCTCGCTTGCTTGCGGGGTCGCGCCGGCGGTCACCTGCGTGGCGCCAGGCGGAAGGTTCTCCGCGAACGCGCCATTGCGGGCAAAGACACGCTTGACCCACTGGGTCCCCACGCTGGTGCGCGACTCGAGGCTCGGCATCAGCAGCCGCGTCGCGGTCGCGCCGGCATCCGCCGTGTACTGGAAGAACTCCGTGCGATTGTTCTCCTTGTACCCGGAAATCGACGTGGCGCTGAACGTGGTGCACTGCGACCGGCGGCACAGGTCACTGTCGTTCCGCGACGTGAAGTCGACGCCCGCCGTGGCGCGCGTAGTCAGCCAGGACTGCGGACGGTAATTCGCGGTTCCGCTGCCGATGAACCGGTTGATCCCCTGCGTCACGGTTTCTGAAAAGAACTGGTCCGGCGTGAAGGCGCGGTACCCGAACCGGCCGTTGTTCTTGTTCCCGGGCCCGCCGAAAGCGTTGGAGAGGAGGCCGGTGGTGTTGTTGTCCGTCTGGGGCAGCCGCTGCTTGCTGGTGATGAAGCCCGTCGACGCCGCCAGGTCGATCTTCGACGTGGGGTTCGCGTTCAGGTTTACGCGGAAGGTCGACTTCCGCAGGGCATTCGGGTTGAGCTGCTCCGCGAGCGGTGACGCACCGCTGCGGCGCGCACGGACCGAATCCACCGAGAAGGACGGCATCCGAAGCACGCCAGTCTCGTCTTCCCACTCACCGGACATGAAGTAGCGCACCACATTGGTCCCGCCGGCCAGCTGCAGGCCGTACTGCTGGCGGTGGCCAGTGGTGAGCGGCGTCGCGTCACTGTCCTCGAAGAGGTTGAACTTCGAGACGCTGTCCTGTGTGCAGGTACCGGCCCCTACCTGGAAGAGAAAGCACTGCACAGTGTTGGTCGGCGTCGAATTCGTGGTCGAGGTAGTACCGGTGCGCCATCCGCGATAGGCGTTCGGGTACTCGTTCTGGTCCTTGATCGCGCCACCCTCAGCATACGTCGTCCACTGCGGCGGGCCGGCGCGGCCACGCTTGGTCTTGATGACGATGACACCGTTCGCGGCGTCCGTCCCGTACAGCGTGGAAGCCGAGGGGCCCTTCACCACCTCGATGGACTCGATCTCCTCCGGATTGATATCGCCGATGCGGCTGGGGTTGGTGCCGCCGATGCCGATGCTCGACGAATTATTGTCCGAGGTCATGCGGACGCCGTCGATGATGAAGATCGGCTCGTTGTTGAGTGACAGCGAATTGGTGCCGCGGATGCGGATGCGCTGGCCGCCGCCTGTGAGCGAGCTCTGTAGCACCTGGACGCCCGGCGCCTGCGACTGCAGCAGGTCGCTCATGTTGGCGACAGGACCCTTGGCCGTGCGATCGGCCGCGTTGATCTGCGAGACCGAGTGTCCGAGCTCGACCTTCGTCTGATCGCCGGTCGCAGTGGTGACGACTCCTGCCAGCTCGACCGCCGCAGTCCGCAGCGTGACATTAACGTCGGTTGTCGCGCCGGATGTCACGGTGATGGCGCGGCGCAGCTGTGCGAAACCGAGCTGCGAGAACCGGATTTCCTGCGCGCCCGTTGGCACGTTGACGAGAGTAAAGCGTCCGTCGGCGCCTGAGCCGGTCACCAGGTTGGTGCCGGAGATGGAAACGCGTGTTCCCTGAAGCGGGGTACCGCCAGGATCTGTCACGCGTCCCGTGACGCGGCCGGTCTGTGATTGTGCGATGAGGGGGCTGAACGATGCCGCGAGTCCAATCGCGAACGTCATGCAGGCCGCTCTTGCCAAGAACGAAATTGGCTTCATGCGAGCCTCCTTGGGCGAGTTTTGGGGAGTGAAACCGCCAGTGTTGTACGTTACACATCTGTGGAGAGAAGGACAACTCCGGGCGTCGATGTCGGGTTACGCGGTTGAAACGCTGGCGCGAGAGACTGCTTCGACGCACTCATTCGGGAACCCATGCGAACGCACCATTTTTCGTACGCCGCGCCACTTTCGCGTGACGAGGCGAGCGATTCCCTTGCGCGCCCCGGGGCCGCACCGTTAGGCGGAGGGACCGACCTCCTGGTGTGGATTGCCGAAGGGCTCGGGTCGCCTGACCTGCTGGTGGACCTGCGACAGGTTGCCGATGCCGCAGCCATCACGGCATCCGAGCACGGCATCCGCATCGGTGCATCGGCGCGACTGTCCGATATCGCTCGTCATCCTCTCATTCGGGCGCAATACGGCGCCCTGTCGTCTGCGTGTGAAAGTGTGGGGACGCCTGCCCTCCGGGCCATGGGAACGCTGGGCGGCAATCTCTGCCAGCGTCCGCGGTGCTGGTACCTGCGACGCGATATCCCGTGCCTGAAGAACGGCGGCTCGACGTGTCCGGCAGCGACCGGCGAGAATCAATATCACGCCATTCTCGGTGGTGGCCCCTGTTACGTCGTGCATCCGTCCGACCCGGCTGTTGCGCTGACCGCACTCGATGCCGAGGTCGAGATCAATGGCGCGCGGGTCGCGGCGCGGCGCGTGCCGATCGCGGATTTCTACGTTCTCCCTTCGCAGCGGATGGACAGCGAGACGATTTTGGCAGCGGACGAGTATGTGAGTGCCATCCATCTGCCGTTGTCATCGAGCGGGGGGACGCAGCGTTATGAGAAGCTGATGCAGCGAGGGGCCTGGGATTTTGCGCTCGTGTCGCTCG
>JBKJKH010000267.1:0-2715 GCA_046597595.1 Gemmatimonadaceae bacterium | reverse complement strand
GCATCCACCTTGTCGGTCGAAATCTCGAAGATTGGCTCGTCACGCTTGACCTCGTCGCCGACCTTCTTCAGCCAGCGCGACAGCGTCCCCTCGGCGATCGACTCGCCCATCTGGGGCATGACGACGTCTATTCGTGCCACGTCGATATCCTCGTCACCCGCGGTTGTGTTTCGCGTCTCGCGCCGAGAGGCGCAGACGGTTCAATACCAGCACCGGCAGCGTCACCGCGCCGATGACCAACCCTGCTCCAGCGTACACCTGCCAATTGCACGTCGGGATGCCGTCGCACCGGGGCGCTTTCGTCCAGAACGCCACCGCACTCGACACCAGCACGCCGACCATCGCCATGCTGAGACCGCCAAGCACGGTCATCAGGCATCCGATCCCTATAAACTGGGCAGTGCGATGCTCATTCGCATCACCTGTCCCGAGACTCGCCGGATCATTTGTCATTTCAGTACGCCGCGAGGCGCCGCACTGCCCGCACGATGTCCGAGGTCTGCGGCAGCACGAAGTCCTCCAGCTGCGGTGCGTACGGGAGCGGAATATCATGCGCGGTGACGCGAAGCACCGGCGCGTCGAGCCACTCGAAACACGTTTCATTGATGCGCGCCGTAATCTCGCCCGCGATCCCTCCCGTGCGCGTGTCCTCGTGCACGACGAGCACGCGATTGGTCTTCTTCACGGTTGCGGTGATCGCGTCGTCGTCCAGCGGGCTCAGCGTCCGGAGATCGATAACCTCCACGGAGAGTCCATCCTCCTTCTCGAGCTGCTCGGCGGCGTCAAGCGACTTCCAGACCGTCGCGGCATACGTGATAATCGACACGTCGTTCCCCTCGCGCGCCGTGCGCGCCTTGCCAATGGGCACGACGTGATCACCCTCCGGCAGCGTGTCCTTGAGGCGGCGGTAGAGATACTTGTGCTCGAAGAAGAGCACGCAATCGTCGTCGCGAATGGCGGCCTTCATGAGGCCCTTCGCATCGGAAACGGTCGAGGGATAGACCACCTTGAGCCCGGGCGTATGGATGAAGCCGGCCTCGGGGTTCTGCGAATGGAACGGCCCGCCGCGCACGTATCCGCCGCTCGGTCCGCGTACCACCATCGGACATGGGAGGAATGCGCGATACCGCGCCGTCGCGACATAATTCGTGAGCATGTCGTAGGCGTTGGCGATGAAGTCGATGAACTGCATTTCGACGACCGGCCGCATGCCCATGTGCGCCGCACCAGCCGCCGCGCCGACAATGCCGATCTCGGAAATCGGCGAATCGATCACGCGCGCATCGCCGAACCGTTCCGCCAGCCCCTCGGTGACCTTGAAGGCGCCACCGAACCTGCCGATGTCCTCGCCGATGCAGAAGACGGACTCGTCGCGCTCCATCTCCTCGAACAGCCCCTCGCGAATGGCTTCGAGAAATGTCCGTTGGGCCGTCACGTGGCCTCTCCGGCGGGCTTGGCGGTCGCGTCGAAGGTGCCCCAGCTGGATGGACGCTCGACGGTTTCCACGGCGGCCCGCACGTTCTCGCGAAACCACAGCGGCTTCTCGCGCGGCGGTTCGGCGTATACCCCTTCGAGCGCGTCGAGCGGCTCGGGCGGGGGCGACAGTTCGGCGATGTCCGTCGCCTCATCCACCTCGCGGCGCACGCGCGCATCGACTTCTTCGATCTCCGCGAGCGAGAAGCCGAGGTCCTGCTGCAAGCGCGCGTGGTACCGGTCGATGGGGTCGTTGGTGGCGGCCCACCGATCAAGTTCGCCATCGGGCACATACGACTGGTTGTCGTGCTCCGCGTGACCCTTGCGGCGGTACGTCATGAGTTCAACAAGCGTGACACCCTCTCCACGGCGCGCCCGCTCGACCGCGCGCTTCGTCACGTCATACACCGCGAGCACATCGTTGCCGTCGGCCTGTTCCCCTGGCACCCCGTAGCCAATCGCCTTGTCGACAAACGCCTTGACGGCGCTCTGCTTCGATATCGGCGTGGAGTATGCCCATTGATTGTTTTCGACAATGACAACGAGCGGGCACCGCTGCACTGCGGCAAAGTTGATCCCTTCGTGAAATGCCCCGGTCGACGTCGCGCCATCACCGACATAGACCAGACCGACGCGGTCCTGGCCGCGCATGCGGAACGTCAGCGTCACACCGGCCATGACCGGCACCATGTCGCCCAGCGGAGAGATCTGGCCGATGAACCCACGCTGGAGATCGCCGAAGTGAATGTTCAGCTCGCGACCGCGTGTGGGTGAATCCCCCTTTGCCATGTACTGCTTGAGCACTTCCACCGGCGTCGCGCCCTTCACGAGCATGGAGCCCAGGTTCCGAATGAGCGGCGACATGATATCGCGGCGCTCGAGCGCGAAGGCACTGCCTACGGCATCCGCCTCCTGGCCGAGCGAGCGGAAGAGGCCACCAACCACCTTCGTCTGGCGGTACAGCGCGACGAGCCGTTCCTCGAGGGTGCGCGTCAGCCGCATCCAGTAGTAGAGGTCCAGCAGTTGCACGCGCGTGAGCGATGCGGCGACACCGGGCAGCGCGCGGCTCGCACCATTTCCGCTGCGCGCTGCGGAGCGCGTGGCGGGTTTCGTCGCCATCAGTACGCCGCGTCGAGCGTGTGCGAGGGCCTGGCCTGCTTGTGGATGCGCACGAAAAAGCGCTTCACGTTGCGATCAAGCCGGCTTTCGCCCATCTGGTCCGTGCTCGCCTCGATCAGCGCG
>JBKJKH010000555.1:0-10566 GCA_046597595.1 Gemmatimonadaceae bacterium | reverse complement strand
CGACACGCTCATCGAGGCAGACGCGTTGCAGCGGATGGTCTGGCCGTTCGTGCAGGAGCAGAATGTCGCGGCGACCGGCGGCACCATCCGCATCGTGAACGGCTCCGAGGTTCGCTCCGGGCGCGTCGTCAAGACACGCCTTCCCGCGCGAGCGCTTCCCGGCCTCCAGGTGGTCGAGTATCTGCGCGCGTTTCTCTTCGGGCGTCTCGGCTGGAACCGCATGGGCGGCAATCTCATCATCTCCGGTGCATTCGGGCTCTTCCGGCGGTCATTGATGATCGATGCAGGCGGCTACGTGCACGATACCGTGGGCGAGGACATGGAGCTCGTGTTGCGTCTCAAACGCCGCTCCTGTGAGCTTGGCACGCCGGGACGCATCGTCTTTGTGCCGGATCCCGTTGCGTGGACCGAGGCGCCCGAGACGTTCAACAGCCTTGGCCGCCAGCGTGACCGGTGGCAGCGCGGCCTCGCCGACGTGCTCAACCGGCACCGCATCATGTTCTTCAATCCGCGCTACGGCGTCACGGGGATGGTGGCCTTCCCGTACTTCGTGCTGGTCGAGCTCCTTGCGCCGGTTGTCGAGGCATTCGGAGTGATCGGCCTCATCCTCGGATTTTTCATGGGCGCCATCGACTGGAGTTTCGCTGCGCTCTTTTTCATCACGGCCTACGGGCTGGGCACCGTGCTCACCGCGTTCACCCTGGTGCTCGAGGACTTCAGCTTCCACCGGTACCTGACGGCGCGCGACCGGACACTGCTCTTCTTCTGGGCGCTCGTCGAAAACTTTGGCTATCGGCAGCTCACGGTGCTGTGGCGCCTGCGGGGCATGTGGAAGTTCCTGCGCGGGCGCAAGGAGTGGGGGAAGATGGAGCGTCGGGGGTTCGCGCGCCCCGCGTAGAAATCGGCGACGAACGCTGTGGGAGCAGGAGGGCGCGCTTCACGGTGCCCCACGGGCCGGCACAACGAGGGCGTAACCCTGTCCGATGCTGTCTGCAATTGTCAGGCGGACCTCGCGGGCGGCTTCGAGCACAGTACCCCCTCGCACATCAATCGTACCCTGCGGGTCATGCGTGCACGGGCCGTCGATTTGTGTTGCCGCGCAGTAACCGCGCACGATACGGCCGATCCGCAGGTCGTTCGGCATCCCGCCTCGTGGCAGCATGCCCGGCTCGTACCGGAGCACCAACGTGACCGGCGATCGAAGTCTGTGATCGTTCTGGACGACTATACGAATCCCGGAGGCCGGCACGAGGGCCAGCCCCTGGACGCGCGCCGACTCGTAGGGCAGATCATCGGTTGCATTGACGCTTACCGCCGCAGGGCAACTCATCGCGAGCGCACCGGCAGAGATGATTAACCGCGCGCGGCCGTCGGAGGTATCGAACGTATCAGCCCGAGTCGCATCGACGAGGCGCAAGTCGGCCGAGACGGTTCCGCAAGGTTCTGTCGCCCTGGCGCACGCTACGGTTACGCAGGCACTCCCGATACCAAGGACGGGGAATGAAATCGCTGACCATCGCGCTCGGCTGTGCCCTGGCATCTTTGGCTCCTCGCTCCCTGGGGACGCGTAGGATCGCCGTGGGCGATGGCCGCACCCATACGCGGCATGACGTAGATCGATTGCCGACGTTCTCCGCGCAGCAGAATCGTCGGCAAGAGAGGGGCGGACTGTCGCTTACGATCCGCCGACGGCCGCGTACGACTTTCTGACGCGTGCAATCAGCGGAGCGAACTCAGGATCGGCGCCCGCCCAGAGATCGAGGAACCGGCGGTACCATTGCCGCGCCTCGTCGCGGAAACCGAGTGTGCCCGCCAGATCCGCGCGCTCGAGCATGGCGCGTGGCCACACCACGCCGCCGGTTCCGAATCCCGATTGCCTGAGTGAAGCCGTAATCGGCACGTTGACGAACGTCGTATCCAGAACGCGCCGAAGCTGGCGTAACGCAGCCGTGGAATCCCGCAGAATCATGTACGACTGAAACGCAATGATGCCGGCGATGATGTGCGTCACGCCGCCGCCGGGGGTGGCAGCGGCGGAGTCCAGCGTGAGCACGTCCCGACGCAATTGCTGTGTATCTCGACGAGCCAATGCGACCACTGGCCGCAGTGCCATTCCTCCAAGAGTGGACTTGTCGTTCGGATCAACCACGATCTCCGGCCACGACTCACGCGGATGGCGCAGTCCGAATAGCAGAGATGGGGAAATGAGGCTCGTTGCCTGTGCCCTGCCCGTAGGAGACCGTGCCAAAAGGTCGAAGACCGCGCGCTCTGCGGAAACGATGCTGTCCGTGACGACACCGGTCAGCATCCCGCGCACCGCGTGGTAATAGTAGCGATTGATTACTGACCCCAATCCCATGCCGCTCACGAAGCTGTCGAATTGGGCGAGCCGACCCACCATTGCGTTCGCGAGCGCCAGTCCAAAGGCAACATTCCCCGGGCGAGCCTTTCCTTCGAAGGCGCGTTCCGCCGAGTCGAGAAGCTTCAGCGCCTCGGCACCGCGATCGCGCCGAATGGCAATCTCGAGCTTGTCGAGGAGAATCCCGAACGCTTCGGTTGGAGGGAAATCGCCGGTTGCCAGTCTGAATTGCGACTCGGCGTCCGTGTATCGCCCCAGAAGTACGTACACATGGCCGAGCGACGTGTGTGCGCGGGCCACGTGGGGCGCGATTGCCACCCATTCCTCCGCCATCGCCCGGGCTTCTTCGAGATTGCGTTTTCGCGCGTTTGTTCGGACTGCCTCGTCCATCTGGAGGGCGAAGGCCGATGCCTCTAGCGCAACGTGCGCCGGTACCATGACAAGCGTGTCCGCATCGCGACGCACAACAGCGGTATAGTCGACCGCCGTGCCGCGACAGGCATTGCCGGCGTCGGTCCGAACGCATCCCGACCGCGTTTCTGTGCCCAGCATGTCGAGGATGTGCTGGAACGCGAGGTAGTTCCCCGGATCGGCGAGAAACACACGGCGAAACGCGCGAATCGACCTGTTCCAGCTTCCGCGAAACCGCAGCCGCGAGGAGTCGCCCGCGATGGGCTCCAGCGACTCGTCGTGGAACGTGCATTCACCAACCCCGTAGAGCGCCTCGACGTCGCCGGAGTCCGCTCGCGCGAGCGCGCCATAGTCGACGCAGGCTCCCGCGAAGTCGCCTACCGAAAACTTTCGGAGCGCTCCCACGAGTGCGCGCTCGCGGGGCGGCAGCACATTTCCGAGCCGAACAGCAGCATCGGCGTGCACCTGTCGCTGCGGGTCGCTCGGGTTTTCCCATCCGATGACAACAGACATCTTGTAGTGCGGCAGCGCAAACAGGCTGTCGGATTGGAGTGAGCGACCGAATCGGCGGCGCGCCTCGGGAAGATCGAACTGGTTGAGCGCGTGCACTCCGGCGAGATACTCCTGGTACGCCGCGACGCTCGAGGTGCCGATGATGCCGACGTTCGCTCCCGACGGAGGAGCGACGCCGAGGATCCCGCGCGCGACGCGCCCGAAGGTGGCGATCAGGGAATCCTGTGCGCTCGCTTCCTCGCGCACAGATTGGAGTCGCCGGCCCCCGCGGACATCGAATACCTTGGCCACGACCGCGATCCGCGTCCCCACCTTAAGCAGGTCGCCCATGACCAGTCGTCCTGCTCCCGCTCGGCGCGCGACGGCGAGAGCCGCAGCGAGCGAAAGCCGCGCCGCGCCACGTGCTTCCGGGACCTCGCGCATCAAGTCAGCGACGCGCTCGTCATCGACGACGCGGATGTCGCGCCATCGCGAGAGATCGAGATACAGGAGGTTGACGCTCGCCGCGCGCAACCAGTCGATTTCCTGGCTCTGGGCGAGATTGTCGAATGGCACGACGATCCACGTGTGATCGTCGAGAGCCAGTGCCGTGCGCGCTGGAGTCGTAGCCGGTACGCGGCTGCGACACGGCGGCGGCGTACCGTCCGGGCATTGCGCGTCCGCAAATGCTGGAAAGAGAATCGCCGCCACGATGAGCAGTGATCCTGAAGCTTTTCTGGTAATGTGCATCTGTTGTCGAAGGTACTGCCGCGCAGCACCACGGCAATAGCGGCTATCGTGCTGGCGCCACCCTGCCCGCACTCATCGCGCACCGAAATCCGGTGAATTCGAGTGCGGCGCGAGGCGCACCGGGCCGCGCATAGCCGCGCAACCATGCCGTCGCGAGAGAGTCCGGCGTGTTGGACGCGCCGCCGCGAATCACCCGGAACTGCAACATCGAATCGGGCAGGGCACGGGCTCCCGGATAGGCGCGCATCGCAGAGCTTGTCCACTCCCAGACGGATCCGATCATGTCGCGCAGCTCATCAGGCGGCTGGGATTGTGCTGCGGCCTCCCATTCCTCCTCGGTCGGGAGACGTCCTTTGCCCGAGTATCGCCACGCGCAGAAGGCCTGTGCCTCAGCCCACTGGACGCGCGTCACCGGCAAGGGGCGGTCTGGTGCGGTACGCAACGGAAGCGCTGCGCCGGTTCTCGCAGCGAAGGTTGCGTAGTCGCCCGCGCGCACTTCCGCGCGACCGATTCCGAACGCGGCAAGCGTAACCGAATGCGCGGGACGGGAGTGCACCGATCCCGTCGCCCTCCCGATGCGATACGAGCCAGCCGGGACCAGAATCATGCTGGTGTCGAAGACAGCCGCGTCGAGGTTGCCACCCACTCCCGGTGCCGTTACGTCGAGCGATCGCTGGCGGAGCGCGAACACAGCAAGTGCGATTGCTGCGATTGCCGCAACCGCACCGAATGCAATGCGCACGGTCTTCATGTTTCCCGCGCCGCTGCTCCGCGTCAACGGACCTTCGGCGATAGCCTGCACCACGTCTTCCGCCTTCTGAAACCGCTCGCCAGGATCCTGCGCCAGACAGCGAACGACGATGCGCTCGAGCCAGCCCGGCACGTCGCTCCGAACTTTCACGAGCGGCTCCGCAAGACCGCTGAGCCGCTGTCGCAGCGCGGCTGTTGGCGTCGGTCCAGAAAAGGGCGCACGACCGGCGAGCAGCACATAGCTCATGACGCCGAGCGCGAAGATATCTGACCGCTCATCGCTGCCTTCGCCCGCAAGTTGCTCTGGCGACAGATAGTCGGGAGTGCCGACGAACATTCCGGTGGCGGTCAACGCGCCTCCATCAGCGGTGCGCGCGATTCCGAAATCGGTCACGAGACAGCGGCCGGTCTCTGCTTCGATGAGCACGTTCTGGGGCTTGATATCGCGATGCACGACGCCGTTCCGGTGTGCGTGCGCAAGCGCACTCGCAACTTCGGCAATGATCCTGGAGGCGTCAGCGATCGGGAGCGGACCGTCGCGCTCTATCCGGTCGGCGACTGAACCGCCCTCCACGCACGACATCACCAGATACAGGAGATCATCCTTCTGTCCGATGAAGTGCAGTGGGACGATGTTCGGATGGGAGAGGCGCGCAACGGTCTCCGCTTCGCGGCGGAAGCGTTCCAGCACTGAGTGAGAGGTGATGAGGTCGGGTGAGAGCACCTTCACCGCGAGGCTGCGCTTGAGGCCGCGGTCAATCACGCGATAGACCACCGCAAAGCCGCCTGCGCCGAGACGCTCGCCGACCAGGTACCCATCGCCGAGCGCATCCTGAAGGCGTTGCGCGAGCTCATCCATCACGGCAGGGATCAGGGGATCAGGGAAAAGCGCCTGGACGCCGAAGTTTACTGCGCCTCTTTACACGACGCCTGTCCGCCGCGACCATTTTGGTAACTCCAGCCATGAGATCGCTCACGTTACCTCCACCCATACCGTGCCGAGTCAACCCAGGATGCGAACATGAAAAAGTCGGGCGCGCGCGAAGGCCAGCCGGCATCGGAGCTCATCTCGAAACGGATTGCCGAACTCGATGACTGGCGCGGGGAAACCCTCGGCAGACTGCGCACGCTCATCAAGCAGGCAGATCCTGACGTCATCGAGGAGTGGAAGTGGATGGGCACACCCGTCTGGTCGCACGACGGCATCATCTGCACCGGCGAATCCTACAAGAAGGCCGTGAAGCTGACCTTCGCCAAAGGGGCGTCGCTGAAGGATCCGTCCGGTCTCTTCAACTCGAGTCTCGACGGCAACACACGACGCGCGATCGACATCCACGAAGGGGAAACGGTCGACGCGTCCGCCTTCAAGGCGCTCGTTCGCGAGGCGATCGCCCTCAACACGTCACGCGCTACTTCACGGGGGCCTGCGCGATAACGATCGTGATGTTGTCCGACCCGCCGCGCTCGAGCGCCAGGTCCACCAGCGTCCGCCCCAGCTCCTCAGCGCTTCTTCCCATCGCGCAGTGCGCCTCGATCTCGGTATCTGACACGTGCTTGGTCAGGCCGTCCGTGCAGAGGAGCACGACACATCCGCGCTCCGAGACGTCCACGCGCGAAACCTCGGGCGTTGCCGCCTCTGCCCCGATGGCACTGCTCAGGATGTTATTGAGCGGTGACCGCTCCACGTCCTTCACCTTGAGGGCGCCGATGTCGACCATCGCCTGCGCCATCGTCTGGTCGCGTGTGACCAGCGCCAGTCGCTTTCCTGCATAGATGTAGGCGCGGCTGTCCCCAACCTGAACGACATAGAGCCACGGCCACACGCCGATGCCGAGGGTCAGGGTCGTCGCCAGGCTCGCGCCATCCGGCCGCGTCGCCGCCTCAGCCACCACCGCCTCATGTGCGTGCAGCGCGGCCTCGCGGAGGCTGGAAAGAAATTGCGGGTCAGTGCCTCTTCCCATTTCGTGATAGCAGCGCAGGCTCGACGCGACGTACTGCATCACGGTCTCCGTCGCGAGTTGCGCCGCCGCGGCGCCGTCGCTCGTGCCGCCGACACCGTCCGCCACGAGGAGCACGGTGCCGAGTCGGCTGCCGGGCGCGGCGAGCTTCGCGGTGTCGGGGAGGCTCGTGCCGTGCACCTTCACGTCCGCGTGGATCGTCGCAATGAGAAAGTGATCCTGGTTGTTGCTGCGGCGATGGCCCTGGTGTGTCAGGCCGAACAGGTCGATCTCGCCGTCGGTGGGGCGGACGGCCGCGGCGGGTGCGGAAGTGGCTCGAGCATCCATGTGAGAATGCCTCTCGCGTGAGGGGACGTGGAAAGATGTCACGGAAATGGTGGGACCGCAGGAGGCGTGGGCGCGGACGTGCCGCCCCTGCACCGCTTGTCCACGCTGTTGTCCGCTTGACAACCCATAAGCGTGCGCTAATATGTTCCGCATGCAACGCGCGGCCATCGCTGAAAACAAGATCTTTCTCGCGCTCGCGGACCCCAGCCGCCGGGCGATCCTCGAATCGCTCACAACCGGCGAAGCCGCGGTGAAGGACCTCACCGCACGCTTCGACATCTCGCAGCCGGCGGTCTCACAGCACCTCGCCGCGCTGAAAGGCGCCGGCCTCGTGCGCGGCAGGCGCGAGGGGCGCTGCGTCTACTACCGGGTTGAGCCACGCGGCATGAAGCCACTCATCGACTGGATGGCGCACTACCGCGCCTTCTGGACGGACCATATCGATCGCCTCGATCAACTGCTCGAGAAAATGGACACATGAACCCCATCGACACGACCGCCCCATCGCAAACCGAAACCATTGCGTTCGATTTCGACTTGCCGCATGCGCCGGAGAAAGTATGGCGCGCGCTCACCGACCCGGTGCTGCTCACCGAGTGGCTCCTGCCCATCGTCGATCTCTCACTCGAACCCGGGGCCACGTTCACGTTCAAGACGCAGCCGCACCCCGGATGGGACGGCATCGTGAATTGCCGGATCCTCGAAATCGAGACGCACAGGAAGCTCAGTTACGCATGGGTGGTGGGCAACATGGAGTTGAACACCGTCGTGACCTTCACGCTCACGCCAACCACGAAGGGCACGCGACTGACGCTCGTGCAGTCAGGGTTCAAGACGGACCAGAAGCGCGAAGCCGGCGGCGCGCGCTACGGATGGAACATGATGGGCGGAAAGCTCGGCGCCTTGCTTGAACGGATAGCATGACACACCGCCACGACGTGATCCGCGTCCAGGGCGCGCGGGAGAACAACCTCAAGGACATCAGCGTCGCGATCCCCAAGCGGCGGCTGACGGTGTTCACCGGCGTCTCGGGATCGGGCAAGTCGTCACTGGTGTTCGGCACCATCGCCGCGGAGTCGCAGCGGTTGATCAACGAGACCTACAGCGCGTTTGTGCAGGGGTTCATGCCGACGCAGGCGCGTCCCGAAGTCGACGTGCTGGAAGGCCTGACGACTGCGATCATCGTCGACCAGGAGCGAATGGGTGCGAACTCCCGCTCGACGGTCGGCACGGCAACCGACGCCAACGCGATGCTGCGCGTGCTGTTCAGCCGACTTGGCAAGCCGCACGTCGGCTCGTCGAATGCCTTCTCCTTCAATGTCCCGTCGGTCCACGCGGTGGGGCAGATCCAGAAGGGCTCCGGCAAGAGCGAGAAGGTTGTCTACAACGTCACCGGTGGCATGTGCGCGCGATGCGAAGGCATGGGATCGGCGACCGACATCGACCTGTCGCAACTGTACGACGACAGCAAGTCGCTCAATGAGGGTGCGCTCACCATCCCCGGCTACACCGTCGACGGCTGGCAGGTGCGCATCTTCTCGGCCTCGGGCTTCCTCGACCCCGACAAGCCGATCCGCAAGTACACCAGGAAGGAGCGCGACGACTTCCTCTACAAGGAACCGACCAAGGTGAAGTTCGGGAGCATGAACCTCACGTACGAGGGCCTTGTCCCACGGATCCAGAAGTCATTCCTGACAAAGGACGTCGACGCGATGCAGCCGCACATCCGCGCATTCGTGGAGCGCGCAGTCACGTTCACCGCGTGTCCCGAATGCGGCGGAACGCGACTCAACGAGCCTGCCCGCTCCTCGAAGATCAGGAAAGTCAACATCGCCGACGCCTGCGCGATGCAGATCAACGAGCTGTCTGAATGGGTGCGCGGTCTGGAGGAGCCATCCGTCGCACCATTGCTGGCGACGCTCCGGCAGACGCTCGACTCATTCGTGGAGATCGGGTTGGGCTACCTCAGCCTCGACCGGCCGTCAGGCACACTGTCGGGCGGTGAAGCACAGCGCACCAAGATGATTCGTCATCTCGGGTCGTCGCTCACCGACGTGACGTACGTGTTTGACGAGCCGACGATCGGTCTGCATCCCCACGACATCCAGCGGATGAATTCCCTGCTCCTCCGGCTGCGCGACAAGGGCAACACCGTCCTCGTGGTCGAGCACAAGCCGGAGACCATCGCCATTGCCGACCACGTCGTCGACCTCGGACCCGGCGCGGGCACCGCCGGCGGCGAGGTGGTCTTCCAGGGCACCTTCGACGGACTGCGCGCGAGCGGCACGCTCACCGGGCGGCACCTGGGCGACCGGGCATCCGTGAAGGCGGCGGTGCGAATGCCGTCGGGTGTGATGAAGGTGCGCGGCGCCACGACCCACAACCTGAAAAACGTCGACGTCGACATCCCGTTAGGCGTGATGGTGGTTGTCACCGGCGTGGCCGGGTCGGGCAAGAGTTCACTGATCCACGGCTCGGTATCGGGCCGCGATGATGTGGTGTCGGTCGACCAGGGTGCGATCCACGGCTCGCGACGAAGCAACCCGGCGACGTACACCGGGATGCTGGAGCCGATCCGCAAGGCGTTCGCGAAGGCGAACAATGTGAAGCCCGCCCTGTTCAGCGCCAATTCCGAGGGCGCCTGTCCTACCTGCAACGGCGCCGGCATGATCTACACTGACCTGGCGATGATGGCCGGCGTCAGCACGGTCTGCATGGAGTGCGAGGGCCGGCGGTTCCAGGCGTCTGTGCTGGACTACCGGCTCGGCGCGCTCAACATCGCCGAGGTGCTCGACTTGCCGGTCGAAGAGGCGGTCGATTTCTTTGGCGCCGGCGTGGCACGCACACCGGCCGCGCACGCGATCCTGCAGCGCATGGCCGACGTGGGTCTCCGCTACCTGCGGCTTGGTCAGCCGCTGACGACGCTCTCAGGTGGCGAGCGGCAGCGACTGAAGCTCGCGACGGAGATGGGTGCTGACGGCGGCGTCTACGTGCTCGACGAGCCGACGACCGGTCTGCATCTCGCCGACCTCGAGCAGCTGCTCGGGATGCTGGACCGGCTGGTCGACTCCGGCAAATCCGTCATCGTGATCGAGCATCACCTGTCCGTGATGGCGCACGCCGATTGGATCATCGACCTCGGGCCGGGCGCGGGTCATGACGGCGGGCGGATCGTTTTTGAAGGCACCCCGGCCGACCTTGTAGCGGCAAAGTCAACGCTGACCGGCGAGCATCTCGCGGCATTCGTCGGCAGCTCCCACCAAACTCGAACGCAGAAGAGGTCCCGGTGAACCTGTACATGTTTGCGTTGCCGTACGCGCAATCGCGCGCCGTAGCGAACGTAAGGAACTTCCCGACAGGACGAGCGCGCTTTACCCGACGGCCCGCGCGCGCGGAGAGCCATAGCTTGGAATGATCGCGGTCGACTCGCGGACCGCCGGTCCGCGTCACGTCGCGCCTATGCTTTCCTCCGCGGGATCCCACCATATGCACGACAATCAGACCGCCGGCAACGCCGGT
>JBKJKH010000349.1:0-3451 GCA_046597595.1 Gemmatimonadaceae bacterium | reverse complement strand
ACGCCCGAGAGACTGATGGGCACGACGAGCAGGCGGGTCACGCCCTCGTACGCGCCGACGTAATAGCCTGCTGCCGCAACCGTGGCGAGCGCGGCGAGAAAGAACCGGTCCAGATACACGAGAACCGGCGAGATCACGCTCGACACGCCGACCCATGCGGCAAAGCGGCCAATCGTTCGCAGGCGCTCCCATTCCCGTGGTCGCTCCCACGCGAAGCCAGCTATTGCGCGCGGCAGCAGTTGCCAGAGCACGGCGCAGATGATCACACGGGCGGCAAGCACGAGGAGCATCATGGCCGGCAGGGACCATCCGGCATACGCGCAGATGGCGGGAATCATCACTGCGGCGAGGCTGCCTGGAATCTTGGTGGCGACGCTGAGGTCAAAGCGGTGTGCGCCCTCGAGTACCCCGCGCATCCCCGTCATGAACAGCACCACCGGCACGCTGACGCCGACGACCCGGAACAACCCCACCGCCTCGGCGTGCAGGTTCGCGGGGACGTGCAGCAGCACCGCGAGCCATTGCGCGGTGACGGTAAAGATTCCTCCAAACACCAGCCCCACGCCGACGAGCATTGCCAGCGAGACCGACACGATCTGCCGCACATCGCGGGTGCCACGCGAGACCGCAGTTGCCACTGACTGCGTGGTTGCCCGCGTAAGGCCCGCATCCAGCAGGGCGAGATATTCCAGCGATGCCCAGGCGAGGCCGAGGAGGCCAAAGCGCGCCACGCCTAACGAGCGCGTGAGCATCGGCACGGCGATCAGCGCCGCCAGCAGCGGCACGCTCAGGCCGGCGAAGTTCAGGAACGCGTTGCGCGCCAGTGCGGCTCCGCCCGGTACGGTAGCGGAAAGGCCGGGCGTGCGCGAATCCTCCATCTCAGCCGGCGCGAGTCAGCGGGCTCACCGTCGCACCGCGCGCAGTCCGCGCGCAACCCAATCCGCGAGCTCGGGATCATCGGCGATTGCATCGGGTGCGACGACCACCCAGGTGCTCATCGGTCGCTCGCCCCCCGGCGCGAACGGCGTGACACCCGGCTCGCGCAGGGCTTCCTGATATTCAGCAGGCGGCGTTTTCACGATGATCCCCTCGCCCCACGCGATCACGAACGTCGTCTTGCCCATCAGGAAGCCGCGACCGCCAAAGACGTTCTTCTCTCTCGCCCCGCGCTCACCGAGCCGGACAATCGTGTCGGCGACCCGCGCAACCACACCTGCATCATACGCCATGCGTACTCAGCGTCCACCGTCGAGCGCCGCGCGCAATGCGAGACCGCGCGCGCGGGTGGGGCCAGGATAGGGCCGCGCGTCACCCTTGATCGTGTACCAGAGAATGCGATTGAACAGGTCTTCGTCCGCGCGGTCGATGTCCTTCAGGTCGAGCTGTGCGGATTCCGTGGCGCCTCGCGTTCCACCTGGATTCTTCTCATCGAGCGAGACGGCGGGCGTCAGCACCGCATAGGGCCGCGTGTCCGCCTTCTCACTCCAGATATCACGGAGCGGCCTGCCGAAACGATCGAATTGCGAGAGTGCCGGAAGTCCGAGGATCTCCTCGATCGTCGCCAGCACGTCGGTGGTGTTCACGAAGCGGTGGACCACGCCCGCGCGCGCCCACGGCGAGATCACGAGCAGCAACGACCGGTGCGAATCCACGTGGTCCATGCCATTCTGCGCATCGTCCTCGAGCACGAAGACCGCCGTGCTCTCCCAGAATTGCGTCTTCGACAGCGCCTCGATCATCCGTCCCAGCGCGAGGTCGTTGTCTGCCATGTGCGCGCGCGGCGTCGGGCGCCCCGCAGCGGCTCCCTCGGTGTGATCGTTAGGCAGTCGCACGACCTGGAGGGCGGGCATCGTCCCGCTGCGTGCAAAGCCCTGCAACTCGTCGATCCACACATCGGCCCGCACCTGGTCACGGATGCGAAGGCTGTAGCCCGGGAACTTCGCCGACGTGTTCTCCTTGAGAAACGGCTTGTTGCCGCGGTACGCCGGCGGGCCCTTGCCCTCGGGGTCGAACGAGCGCTCCGGAATCACGAATTCGCCGTAGTTGCGAAAGCTCACCCCGGCGCGTTGCGCGAGGTTCCAGAGATATCCCGCAGCCGGCGCGGCCACGTCGTCATCATCGGCTGGAATCACGCCACGATTCGTCCCTTCGTAGTCGTAACTGCGCCCTCGCGTCGGGCGAGAATAGTTCGAGGGGACGGTCTTCTGCAGGTAATCGGTCGTGTATGCGGCGGTGGACCAGTTGTGGCCATCCGGACTCACTTCCGCGTTCACCATGAAGCGATCGTACAGGCCGAACCGCTCCGCCAGCGCGTGATGGTTGGGTGAAACAGCACGCGGGAAGAAGAGGAGCGTGGTGTCGCCATCTCCACCGGGAATATCGGAGAACACCTGGTCGTAGGTGCGGTTCTCCTTGATGATATAGATGACGTGCCGGATGGGCGGGTATGCCACGCGCCCAGTGCCGCGCCGGCCTGTGCTTGCCCATCCATTGGCGCGCACTACACGAAAGGTGAAGGGCGCGAGGTCTGCAGCACCCATCGTCGCATCCGGAAAAACCGTCAGCGAACCATCGTACTGGCCGAGGGTGTACAGGCGTTGCTCGGTTCCGCGACCACGTGCTGGTGACGGACCGGTGCGATCACCGGTTCCCATGTTGGGCCCCGTCCCCGTACCCTTGCCGTTCGCGACCAGCAGCGAGCTGCCCATCACCATGACTCCCGTTGGATACCACCCAACCGGGATGCGTCCGACGAGCACGTCCACCGCGACGCCACGCGCGGCGCCCGACGTCCGAATCGAAAGGTCAAAGACCGCCACGGCATTATTGTCCGCCTCGGCCACGAAGAGACGTGTCCCCTCCTCGGACAACGCCAGCGCGTTAGGCGTGCTCCCCTCCGTCACGTCACCGGGCGGCTCGCATCGCAGCTCGGCGACAACCTGCCGCGTGCGTGTATCCAGCACCACCACGCGATCGGTGCTCGCGGAGACAACGAACAGTCGCGTGCCGGAGGTGTTGAGCGTCATCGCCGACGGATGCCGTGCGACCGCGATGGCGGCGCCCGCACCGAGGCGATCGCCAGCCGAAAACGCGGTGACAGTGTTGCCGCCCCATGCCGACACCCACACCGTGCCATCGGGCGTCACGACGACACCGTACGGATACTTCCCGGTCGCGAGCCGTTGCACGACCCGTCCGCTGGCAACGTCGACTACCGCGAGGGAGTCAGCGAGATTCTCGGCTACGTACAGTCGTGAGCCGTCGCGCGAGAAAGCGATCCCCGCAGGATAGCGCGTGCCAATCTCGGTAGGCTTCTTCGCGGCGAGGATCACGCTGTCGGTGAGCGTGGCGCGATCGTTCGACCAGCGGTAGCGGTAGACCACATCCTGGTTGCCGCCGCTCGCGTACAGCCAGTTGCTGTCCGGCGAGAAGGCGACACCCACGAACGCCG
>JBKJKH010000379.1:0-2547 GCA_046597595.1 Gemmatimonadaceae bacterium | reverse complement strand
GTTCCAGCCGCGCGTCCGTATCGTTACGGTGGGATCAAAGGTAGACTTTCCCAATCAGGATCCATTCAGCCACAACATCTTCTCGAATGCGCCGGGCGCTGCGTTCGATCTCGGGTTATACGGACGGGGCGCCAGCAAGACAGCTGAGTTCAAGAAAGAAGGCGCCTTCGCCGTGTACTGCAACATCCACTCGCGCATGACCGGTTTCGTCGTGGCCGTGTCGACGCCGTGGTATACGCAGGCTGGCGCGGATGGACGATACAAGGTCGAAGTTGTGCCCGCCGGAAAGTATACAGTGCACGTATGGCATGAGCGGGCGCCCGAGCAGACAAAAGACATTGTGGTTCCCGCCGCCGGTCTTGCGGCAATCGATGTCCAGCTGGACGCGCGAGGCTTCAAGTTCGCATCGCACATGAACAAGTTCGGGCAAGTCTACCAAGCGAGCGGCGAGCGCTACTAGTACGGCGCGGGCTCATCGCGCAGACCGAAATCGATGACCCTGACATGGAAGATCTTCCTCGGGACCGGCGCGGTCGTCGCTGCGGTGCTCGGTGGCACGCTGTTTCTCACCAACAAGAGCGCCAACAAGGCCGCTGACGACGTGGTCGGACGCGGGCTTGTGGCCGCGACCGATCAGGTGCGCGCTCTCCTGCTCGCCCGTGAGGAGCAACTCAAGCAGGGGGCCGAGATTTTTGTCCAGCCCAAGACGTTTCAGAGTCTCGTGCAGGCGAAGGCACGCGAGAACATGCTCGATCAGTCAGGAGAAGCGGCGACACGCATCGGCGCGGACTGGGTGCAGATCACGGACGAAATGGGCGTCCGTCTGGCGAAAAGCAATGACCCATCGGCGCCCGCGGATACGCTCGCGGGATCGGCCCTCATCGGCGGCGCGCTTGAAGGACGCGGCGTGGGCGGTGTCGGCGCGACCGGTGACACGGCCATCTACCAGGCAGTCGCGGTCCCCATCGCCAGCGTGAACGAAGACGGGAGTGCCGGTCCCGTCATCGGCGTGTTGATGGCGACGAAGGCCATCGACAGCACGCTCGCGCAGGACGTGAAGCGCGCCTCGGCGGCCAGTGGAACGGACAGCACCGAGGTGGTCATCTTTGCGCTCGATCGCGCGAACAAGGCCCACATCGCGGCCACAACGCTGCCACGGTCCGCAGATCTCACCGCCTACGTCGAATCGCGCGCCCGCGCCATGCTTCCAGACAGCGGCAGTGGACCAGCCGGGTCAATGACGCCGGCAGAGAGCATCCGGGCCGAGAGCCTGTCGCGAGGCGGGGCGGGCAAGGTGGAAACCACCATTGGCGGGACGCGTTTCGTTGGACAGGGAGATCTGCTGCGCACGGCCAGCCGCACTCCGCTCGGTGGATTTCTTGCGCTCCGCAATCGCGACGCGGCGTTAGGCGGTTTCGCCGCGCTCCGACAGACCATCCTGCTGAGCGGCGCCATTGGCCTCGTGCTGGCGTTCCTGCTTTCGTACGTCATCGCACACCAGATCACCCGGCCGGTTGGCGCGCTCGTCGTTGCCGCCAAGCGTGCTGCGGATGGGGACTATGCGGCCGAGATCACCGTGCGCTCGCGGGACGAAATCGGCACGCTGGCCACAGCGTTCCGGGCCCTGCTCGGCGACCTCCGCGACAAGCAGGCCCTCGTCGAAGTCTTGAGCGCGAGTGGCGGGGCGACGGAGGGAAAGACCGTCCCGATGCGACAGGTCACGCCGACGATGCAGATGGCCGCGGGCATGGCGAACGCTGTCGAACCCGGGCAGACCTTTGCCAATCGCTACGAGATCAAGAACGTCCTTGGCGTGGGTGGCATGGGCGTGGTGTACAAGGCCATGGACCGGGAACTCGGCGAGATGGTCGCCATCAAGACACTCAAGTCTGACATGATGGCGAACGACCCGTCGGCGCTCGAGCGCTTCAAGAGCGAGATCCGGCTTGCGCGAAAGATCTCGCACCGGAACGTCGTGCGGACGCACGACCTGGGCGAAAACGCGGGCGTCTACTACATCACGATGGAGTTTGTCGAAGGCACATCGCTCAAGGACCTCATCCGTTCACGCGGACGGCTCCCGGTGCCCGCGACATTGACCGTCGGAAAGCAGTTGTGTCGTGCGCTCGAAGTCGCACACGAGCAGGGCGTGATTCATCGCGACATCAAGCCGCAGAACATGGTGCTCGAGCCGGGCGGTGTACTGAAGGTGATGGACTTCGGCATCGCCCGCCTTGCCCAGCGCGGCGCCAACGAGGGGCAGACACAGGCCGGCATGGTCGTCGGCACGCCCGAGTACATGGCGCCTGAGCAGCTGCTCGGCGACAACATGGATGCGCGCGTGGACATCTGGGCTGCCGGCGTTGTGCTCTACGAGTGCCTGACGGGTTCGTTGCCGTTCGTCGCCGACAATCCGATCACGCTGATCACCAAGCTGCTCGAAACGTCGCCGATTCCGCCACGCGCAGTTGTCGCCGACATCCCGCAACCGCTCTCGGATCTCGTGATGCGCACGATGTCGCGGGATCGCGACGCGCGTCCGCGAAG
>JBKJKH010000134.1:0-2519 GCA_046597595.1 Gemmatimonadaceae bacterium | reverse complement strand
AGGCGATGCAGGAACATCGCGTCACCATCGCGGGTGAATCGCTGCGGCTTCCAGAGCCGTTCTTCGTGCTGGCGACGCAGAATCCGATCGAGCAGGAGGGGACCTACCCGCTCCCCGAGGCACAGCTCGATCGTTTTCTGTTCGACGTCCGCGTCGGCTATCCGTCGGCCGACGAGGAGGTCTCCATCCTGCGCGCAACGACCGGTGCCGCGCAGGAGGCGCTGCGTCCCGTGCTCGGCGCGGAGGAAGCGGTCGCGCTCCAGCGAGCCGTGCGAGACGTGGCGGCGAGCGAGCCGGCGCTGCGCTATGCGGCGTCGCTCGCCCGCGCCACGCGTCCGGACGATGACACCGCTCCGGCGCTGGTGAAACGTGCCGTCCGTTGGGGCGCCGGTCCGCGCGCCGGACAGGCGCTCGTGCTCGGAGCCAAGGCGACCGCGTTCCTCGCGGGCCGCGCCGCCGTGGCGCCGGATGACATTCGCCGTGTGGCCCTGCCGGTGCTTCGGCATCGCGTGCTGGCCAGCTTCGCGGCCGAAGCGGAAGGCGTGACACCGGAGCAGGTCATCGCGGACGTACTCGCGCGTATCACTCCGCCGCGAAGCGGACTGACGATCTGAGTGTGCGGCGCAGCGAGACGCCCGGAGCCGCGCCACTAGCCAGCCCATGACGGCTGGTCCGTACGGCGCCCTCCTCGATGCCGTGCGCGGGGTTCGATGGCCGGCAGCGCGTCGGGTCGCCGGCGCGACGCTGGGTGCCCACGCGTCGAAGCTGCGCGGCAACTCGTCGGAGTTCAGCGAGTTCAGGCCGTACCGGCAAGACGACGATCCGCGGCGGGTGGACTGGCGACTGCTGGCGCGGAGTGATCGCGCGTACGTCCGTCTCACCACGGACCGTGCGACGCTGCGCACCGCGATCATCATCGATGCGTCGGCATCGATGGCATTCCCACTCGCTGACCTGGCGAAGTGGACGCGGGCGCGAGAGATCGCCGTCGGGCTGGCCGCGGTCGCGCACGCCGAGAGCGATCCGGTTGGATTGGCAATCGCCAGCGACCCGCCGTTCGTTCTCGCGCCGCGCGCGCGACGGAGCGTGCTCGTCGAGATGATCCGCGCGCTCGATGGCACGACGCCTCGAGCGTCGGCGCCCCTCGCTCCGTTCGTCACCTCCGCGCGCGTACCGCGCGTCGTCCTGGTCACCGATCTCCTGGGCGATCTCGATGACATTTTCGCCGCCGCGAAGCTGCGCATCGCTTCGGGCGGCGAGGTGATCGTGGTGCACGTGGTGTCTCCCGATGAACTCGACCCGCCGAGCGGCGCACTGCTTGCGGTGGACCCGGAGCACGCCACCACGCGTCGGACGCTCCACGGCGCGGCACGCGCCGAGTATCAGCAGGCATTCTCCAGCTGGATGGACGACACCGCGAGCATGCTGCGCGCAGCACGCATTCGGTATTTTCGCGCTGAGACGCCGGAGCCGGCCGCGCACGTCGTGCGGCGGGTCGCGGGCGACGCAGGAGATGCGGGGCAATGACGTTCCTCTCGCCCTGGGCACTGCTGATCGGCTCCGTTGCCGCGACCGGGTCCGTATTGCTGCACCTGGTGGCGCTTCAGCGACCGGCGTCATATCTCCTGCCAACCGCGCGATTCATCCCCGACCGCCGCACGCTCGTGCGTCGCATGGCCACTCGGCCGCGCGACCTCCTGCTGCTCGCGCTGCGCGTACTGCTGCTGCTCAGCGCCGCCGCAGCCTTCGCGCGACCGGTGCTCGCGCCGAGTCGCGCGCCGCTCGCCCGTGTCGTGCTCTTCGATCGATCCGGTGCGGTGCAGAGCATGGAGAAGTCCGTCACCCAGCTGCGCCCGTGGCTCACCGATGGCGTTCCCACGCAGCTGGTGCTGTTCGACAGTGTCGCCATCGTCGCGCGTGATGCGGCCGCGGAACTCGAGGCGCTGTCGCTCGCGTCATCGCGCACGGCCGCGAGGGATTCGCTACGCGCATCGTCCGTTGGGTCGCTGTCGGCTGCGCTCGTGGCAGCGGGACGACTCGGTCCTGTACTCGCGGCCGGCGCCGATTCCGTCCAGCTGGTGCTCGTCTCGCCGCTCGCGACGAACGAGTTCGATGCCGCGACGGACTCGATCCGCGCGCATTGGCCCGGCGGAATTGTCATTGCGAGGGTGACGTCGGACAGCGTCGCGAACGTTGGCGGTGCACCTGCCAGTACACTGGAACGAGCGCTCTCTCCGGACGATCCACTCGCGCCGGCGCTGAGTCTCGCGCGCGTCGCGTCGTCGCCAACGTCTGTCCGACTGCGCCGCTCGGCACTCGACGCTCGCGACACGGCGTTCGCGCGGAGCGGCGGAACGGTTGTGCGATGGGACAGTGCCAGCGTTGCACCCTCCGCTGCGAGCGCGCTCGCGATGGGAGACGACGTTGTCGTCGCCACGCTGGGACGCGGGCGCTCGCCCGCTGACGGCGAGATCATTGCCCGATGGGGCGATGG
This sequence comes from Gemmatimonadaceae bacterium, assembly GCA_046597595.1. Lineage (GTDB taxonomy): Bacteria > Gemmatimonadota > Gemmatimonadetes > Gemmatimonadales > Gemmatimonadaceae > JBKJKH01. The sequence goes on along the minus strand of JBKJKH010000134.1, from coordinate 25 downwards.
TTCGGCGGCCGCGAGCGAGGTGCGG
>JBKJKH010000600.1:0-5332 GCA_046597595.1 Gemmatimonadaceae bacterium | reverse complement strand
CAGTTGGCTTATCAGCGTCATTTTGCGTCACCCCCTTTTAGATAAAAGTCACAGTCGATAAGACCTGTGCTGCTATAAAAAGTCGGCTCCGCTCGTGGTGCTTTAGCTTACCCGCTCCGCTAGTCTCCGCTCCGCCAGGAACGGGGGAATATCTCCAGGTTCAAGGTCAGACTTCTACCGTCCCGGATGCCTAGTCATCAGCACCCGAGCCCGCGAACCACAATCGATTACTCCTATCCCGCAGCGCCCCGCCTATCGGCCGTGCGCCATCCACCGATTCGTCGCATCCAGCACCGCCAGCACACTCGCCGTCTCGGCACTGTCGCGCACCTCACAACTCCCCGTCAACAACACCGTCTCCCGGCCAAACTTCGCCGAGACACCCACAAACACGAACTCACGATCGAACGCATCGACCTGCTTCGCGCCATACAGCGCGATCGGGGTGCGATCACCACCAGCCTTCATCAGTGCGGTCAGTGCGGCCTGGGCTGCCAGCTCGATCCACGCGCGATCATGCTCGACGCCCTCCGCTTCCCCCGCAAAACTCTCGTCGCCTCGACGCAAAGTCACCCGGCACGTCACGCCCTTCGTCCGCGAACGCCGCACCTCGACATCCTCGAAGTACACGTTCCGACCCGGCAGCAACGCCACCTCTGAGATCGTGTCCTGCGACCCACTGGGACGATCCTGCCGAGGTGGCGCCTCCATCGACGTCGCCACCGAAATCTTCCGATGATCGACGCGCATCCCGAGATGCGCCACCAGCGCACTCTCGATGTTGCGCACCGTCTGCTTCGGCGAGACATCCGTGCCCGTCAACACATGAATCCCGTCGACCGCACCACTCTCCGTCGCGATAATCCGCGCCGAGTACACGCCCGGTAACGTCTGCAGCAACTCCTCCGCCCGCTTGATCGGGAGGACACTGCCGGCAATCACGTTGCCGGCGAAGGCCGGAGCAGTCGAATCGGCTGGTGAGGGCAAAGCGTCGTCGTGTCGCGGTTTCAAAAGGTGGCTCTTCGCTGCAAACGCGTGCCGCTGCAACTCACTCTTCCAGGAGCGGACCACCATCCGGCAGATGATATTCCCGGAGCTTCCGATACAACGTCCGCTCGCCAATCCCAAGCAGGTCCGAAGCCTTCCGACGATTCCCTCGCGTCTCCTTCAACGCCGCCTCGATCGCCGCCCGCTCGATCTCCGCCATCGTCATTCCCGGCGCCACCGTGAAGACGTTTGATGCAGCCCCCACGTCACGCGGCTCTATGCCCGTTGCAGAGCCCGCAAACCCCGCAATGGGACGGAGTTCGCCGACCCAGCCATTAGGCTCCTCTGGAGGCACTCTGGCCCCCTCAAAACGTCCGCGAAGCTCCTCGACCTGAAGCTTCAATTCCACCAGCGAACGCACGATAAACTCCAGTTCTCTCCCTGAGCCCGCTTCCTGACCGCGCACCACGGGCCCGATCGGCACAGGGAATAGTCGCGCCGAGCCCGCGTCCCGAATCTGCCGGGGAATATCGTCCGGGCCGATCTCATGACCCGGCGCGAGCACCACCATGCTCTCGAGGAGATTGCGCAACTCGCGCACGTTACCTGGCCACGGATACTCCACCAGCAACCGCAACGCGTCAGGCGAAATCCCGTGAAACGGCCGCTCATGCGCCGCACTGAACTCGCGCACGAATTGCCTGACGAGATGCGGGATGTCCTCGCGGCGTTCACGCAACGGCGGCAGGTAAATCCGCAGGACGTTCAGCCGGTAGTACAAGTCCGCCCGAAACGCTCCCTGCTCCACGAGCTCACGCAGCGGCGCGTTCGTCGCCGTCACCACGCGCACGTTCACCGGAATCGCCTGCGTCCCGCCAACGCGCGTCACCTCCCGCTCCTCCAGCACACGCAGCAGCTTCACCTGCGTGCTCCGCGGGATCTCGCCGATTTCATCCAGGAAAATCGTCCCGCCATCAGCAAGCTCGAACCGGCCAATGCGCCGCTCGGCCGCGCCGGTGAAGGCACCCTTCTCATGACCGAACAGCTCACTCTCCAGCAGCGTCTCCGGAAGCGCACCGACATTCACGGCGATGAACGCCTTGCCACGACGCGAGCCCTGGCGGTGCAGCGCCCGGGCGACGAGTTCCTTCCCGGTTCCACTCTCGCCCTCGATGAGCACGGTGCTCGACACCGGTGCCATCTGCTCCACCCGCACGAGCACTTCGCGAATCGCATCGCTGTCGCCGATCAGGCCCGTGCTCTGCGAAAGCCGCTGCCGCTCGAGGTGCCGCTTGACCGCCGCTGCGAGCTCCTCGACGGCGACGGGCTTCACGAATACTTCGGCGTACCCGACGTCGCGCAGCCGACGCTCCCACTCCGGATCGCCCACGTCACTCAACCCGACGACCCGCACCCCATCCCAGAGCGCGCGCCGCACCAGCTGTACGTTATGCGCATCGGTCAGCGCCCCGGTCAGCACCACCACACTCGGACGCTCGCGCTGCATGGTGCCGGGCACGTCGTCGAGCGGGGAGACCATCACGGTATGCAGGCCCGCCCGCTCGAGCTCCGCGTTGAGACGCACCGCCGGCTCGACATCGGTGAGGCTGATCATCACCGCCTGGCGTTCACCCGGCTGCTCAGTGCGCGTGGTCATGCGGTCGCTCGCGCAGGATATCAACGGCATGCTTGAGGACAGGCGCAAGCACCACGAGTCCATCGCGTACTCCCGAGGGACTTCCCGGCAGGTTCACGATCAGCGTCCGCGCACGAACGCCCGCGACGCCGCGCGAAAGCACTGCCCGCGGCACACGATCCATCGCAGCCGAACGCAGTCGCTCCGCGATGCCGGGCACATCCCGTTCGACCGCCGCGCGCGTAGCCTCGGGCGTGACATCCCGCGCACTCAGTCCCGTTCCGCCCGTCGTCACCACGACATCCGCCATGTCGTCATCGCACCACGCGATGAGCTGGCGCGTGATCTCCAGCGCCTCATCGGCAATGAGCGCACGCTCGGCCAGCGCGTGCCCCTCGTGCGCAATCCACGCGGCAATCGCGTCACCCGATCCGTCGGCTCGCGTTCCGCGTGCGCACGCGTCGGAGATCGTGAGAATGGCGACGCGAATGGCCGGCGCGACCGGCACCTCGCTCACGCCGTGCGCTTGTAGAATGGCAGCTTCACGACGCGCGCCGGAACGCGCTTCCCGCGAATCTCGATCTCGAACGACGTCCCTTCTGCGGCACCGGCGACCGGCAGGTAGCACGTTCCAATGGGAATCTCGAGCGTTGGGCTCATCGTCCCCGACCGGACCTCTCCGCTCGCGGCGTTGTTGTACAACACCGGGTATCCGTGACGCGGGAACGAGCGCTCTGTGGTGGTGAAGCCCACGAGTTTTCGCTCGATGCCTTGCTCCTTCTGCTTCGCCAACGCCCCTTTGCCAACGAACTCGCCCTTGGCGAGCTTGGTCAACCAGCCAAGGTTTGCTTCGAGCGGCGTCGTCGTGTCGTCGATGTCGTTGCCATAGAGTGCAAGTCCGGCCTCGAGACGCAACGAGTCGCGCGACCCCAGCCCACACGGCGTCACGCCCGCGTTGAGCAGCTGGGTCCACACGCTCACCGCATCCTTCGCGTCCACATACAGCTCGAACCCATCCTCGCCCGTATAGCCCGTGCGTGAAATGGTGCCGCGTGCCCCGGCGACCGTTCCTTCGGCAAAGTGGTAATACGCAATCGTCGTGAGATCGAGCGAGACCAATGGCTGCAGAATCTCCTGCGCACGTGGGCCCTGGACGGCGATCAGCGAAATGTCGTCCGTGCGATCATCGATCGTCACGCCGAACTGGCCCGCGTAGGCGCGCACGTGCGCGAGATCCTTGTCCTTGTTCGATCCGTTCACGACCATCATCAGGTGCTCATCCGCGTAGCGATAGATGAGACAGTCGTCCACGATCGTCCCGCGCTCGTTACAGATGGTCGAGTAATGCGCCTGACCCGTGACGAGCTTCGCAACGTGATTGGTCGTGACATGATCCACGAACCCGATTGCCCGCTTGCCGCGCACGATGAACTCGCCCATGTGCGTCACATCGAACATCCCGCATCCCTCACGCACCGCCTTGTGTTCGGCAGTTATTCCTGCGGGGTATTGCACCGGAAGTTCATAGCCTGCGAAGGGCACGAGCTTTCCGCCGAGCCGCACATGTTCGTCGTACAGGGGCGTACGCTTCAGTACTTCGGGGGGTACGGACGCGAGCGGCATTCTGTCTGGGATCGGGGGACCGGAAATATGCCAGAGCGGCGTACCGAGCGTCCAGTGTGGCAGTTAGGCCTCTCCTGTTCGACTTAACCGGGATGCAGCTCGTCTTCCGAGAGGGACCGTAGATCAGCTACCTGAGGCGTGTCACCGGTGGCGATCGCCTTGGCGACGGCGAATAACGCCAGCACTCGCGGCTTGTTGCTCTTCGAGTAGACGGCGCTCTGTGCAGTCACGAGGATGAGGGCAAGGCGTGGATCCTCGGGGCCGCCATCGCGCGCGCCGCCTTCGTCGCCAAACCAGGCCTTCCAGTCGGGGCGATACAGGGTCCGGATCATTTCGCGATCCTGGGACACGGCGGCCTCGCCGCTGACCGATACCCACTCGCGCGTCTTCATGTTGTAGTACGCAAGATTCACCTGCGCATTCGCTGCCAGATCGTCGAGCTTGTCGCTTTCGACGTTCGTCACGAACCAGAAGTCCGCGCCAGGCTCGCGATGCTGGGTGGCCATCGCTCGCGATACCAGCTGGCCGCCCGCGGAGCGCGTCGTCAGCATGGCGATCTCAATGCCCTCTACGAGGTCGTACAACTCGTCGAGTTTTTTCTCGGCAGGAATGTCACTGGTGTTGCGAGCTGTTGCGTCGGGCATGGGGGAACTCTCCGTTGGGTTTGCGAAATCGCTCACGTGAAAACGCAGACCCTGTGCCCCGAACGCGTAAATGTTGCGTCCGTTACAGCCTCATGCAGCAGCGCGCGTTCCGTGTATGCAGCAGTTCGCTGCGGGCCTCTCTCCGCGTCACGTGAGTTCCTTTACCGCCGTCGCGATTTCACCACCATGCGCACCCGGACTGACATCCTCGAACACCCGGGCGATCTTGCCCTCCCGGTCGATGATGAACGTCGTGCGCTGGATCCCCATGTACTTCTTCCCCATGAACGACTTCAGCCGCCACACGCCATACGACTCGGAGACGTGATGGTCCACATCCGCGAGCAGCGGATGCGGGATGTGCTGCTTCGCGCGGAATTTCCGGTGTGATTCCACACCGTCCGCACTGATTCCGAAAATCGCGATGTCGGGACCCTCGAAC
>JBKJKH010000362.1:0-6653 GCA_046597595.1 Gemmatimonadaceae bacterium | reverse complement strand
GCCGCGTCGAGCGTGTGCGAGGGCCTGGCCTGCTTGTGGATGCGCACGAAAAAGCGCTTCACGTTGCGATCAAGCCGGCTTTCGCCCATCTGGTCCGTGCTCGCCTCGATCAGCGCGTAGTGCCCGCCTTCCATACGTACCGAGAGCTCGAGCGTCCCGAGCGCCCCGGTAAACGTGCGCGTGCGTGGCAGGGAGAGCGCGGGCTCGAGCCCCAATCCCGTAAAAAACGCATCCGCCGCTGACAGGACCTGCGCCGGCGTGATGTGGCTCCGATGAAAATGTCTCATTCAGTGCACGGCTCGTGGGCCGCGATCAGGTACCCGGCTCGCCGCGGGCAGAGCGGACATCCTGCCGCCATTCCATCTTCTCGAGCCGTTTTGTGGAGTCACGCCGGAACTCGGCCGCAATCGCCCAGTCGCCCGCGGTGACAAAGTTCAATGTCGAATAATACGTGCCGACTTCGGGCCCGGGCTGCATCGAATCCCAGATGCTGCGCTGGTCCGCGTTGGTCGCGTAGATGCGCCCTTGTCCGCCTTCGATGGGCTGCTTTGTCTTCTTGTCGCGGACCACGATCTTGTACAGCGTGCGCTCGCGCGCGCGCGGCGGGAGCGGGTCGGTCGAGAGGCGCAGCTCGTACGTATCCGACCAGAGCCGCGTATCCGTACTGGGCTGCGAAGCGCCACACCCCAGTACGGACAACGCGAGCAGGACTTGTGCGCCGCGCCTGATCAACTGCTGTAGTACTCCAGGCCGAGGTGCGTGATCTGGTCCTCGCCCATGAGGTGACGCAGCGTGTTCTTGAGCTTCGTCTGCTGGATGAAGAGGTCATGCTCGGGCTGCAGTCCCGGTGCGGCCATCGGGCTTTTGTAGTAGAAGCTGAGCCACTCCTGGATGCCCTTCATCCCGGCGCGATGTGCGAAATCCGAGAAGAGGGCGAGGTCGAGCACGATCGGCGCGGCGAGGATGGAATCGCGGCAGAGGAAGTTGACCTTGATCTGCATCGGATATCCCATCCAGCCTTTGATATCAATGCTGTCCCACCCTTCCTTGTTATCGCCGCGTGGCGGGTAGTAGTTGATGCGCACAACGTGCGAGAAATCCTTGTACAGGTCGGGATAGACTTCAGGCTGCAGGATGGTGTGGAGCACGCTGAGCTTCGACTCTTCCTTCGTCTTGAACGATGCGGGATCGTCGAGCACCTCCCCGTCGCGATTGCCGAGGATGTTCGTCGAATACCAGCCTTCCAGACCGAGCATTCGCGCCTTCAGGCCGGGGGCGATGATCGTCTTCATCCACGTCTGGCCGGTCTTGAAGTCCTTGCCCGAGATCGGGAGGCCCTTGTCGTTCGCGAGCTGCACGATCGCGGGGAAATCCACCGTCAGGTTCGGCGCGCCGTTGGCGAACGGTACCCCTTCCATCATGCACGCCCAGGCATACAGCATCGACGGCGCGATCGCCTCATCGTTCCGCTCCATCGCCTTCTCGAACTGCTCGAGCGTGGCGTGCTGCGGCCCGGCCTTGATGAAGATCTCGGTGGACGCACACCACACGCACACGACGCGGTCGAGTTTGTGCTTCGCCTTGAAGTCGCGAATGTCCTGCCGCAGCTGCTCGGCAAGGTCGCGCTTGTTCTTTCCCTTCTTGACGTTCGTCCCGTTGATGCGCGTGACATACTTGTTTTCGAAGACCGCAGGCATCGGCACGATGCCCGACAGGAAATCCTTCAGCGGCTCGAGATGCTTGTCCTCGAGCACGCCGGCCTTCTTGGCGGCGGTGTAGGCGTCATCCGGGAACGGATCCCACGCGCCGAACACGATGTCGTTGAGGTCTGCGAGCGGGACGAAATCCTTGATGCGCGGCGAACGCCCCTCGGTACGCTTCCCGAGGCGGACAGTCGCCATTTGCGTCAGCGAACCGATGGGGAGTGAAAGTCCGCGTCGCACGCTCTCGACGCCGGCGATGAACGTCGTTGCCACTGCGCCGAGGCCGGGCGTGAGCACGCCGAGCTTGCCAGTGGCAGGACGGATTGTACCAGGGGCGTTCGATCCCACTCGGGATGTCTCCAGTCAGAATTAGGCGCGCTGTGGCGATCCGGCGCGAGCCGGTTCCCGGGCGCCACCTTCGGCGTCCGCGCGCGAATGAGCGATCGCGGCATCCTTCTCCCGCGTCGCGACGTACACGAAATGAATGCGCTGCACAACTGTAATCCACGATGTCACGGCAAGCAGCGTGACGACGATAGCCAGCACCCAGCCATTCAACGCGAGGCCGAACAGCGCCTGCGGTCCCGACAGCAGCGTCACACGCTCCGGACGCTGAAGCACGCCGACCTTGGCGTCGATGCCGATGTTCTCCGCACGCGACCTGGTGTATGACGTCACGAAAGCCCCGATGACCGCCAACAGCGAAATCGACACCATGACCATGCTATGGTGCACCGGATCACGCGCGTAGAAAATCATGAGCCCGCCGAGCACGGCACCATCCGCAACGCGGTCCAGTGTCGAATCCCAGAAGGCGGCAAACGAGCTCGACGTTCCGGTACGGCGCGCCACGGTGCCGTCCAGCACATCGAACAGGGCCGTAAGGCCGAGGAATACGCCCGCTGTCCTGATGTGTCCCGTGGCGTAGATGATTCCGCCTGCGATCGAGCAGAGCGTGCCCACGGCGGTGATCATGTTGGGACTCACCCGCCGGCGGACGAGAAAGTCCGCCACCGGCGCAATGCACCACAGGTACCCGCGCTGGATTGTCTCCCAGATACGCTTCATTCAGCTCCGTCGACCGGCGGGCGGCATGGGAAACGCGCTTCGCCGAAGTCAGCGCGGGAGAGAGGGTTACGTTCCTTGACCTCGCAGGCGGAAAGCTACGCGCTCGCGAATATCAACGGTAGATGAGATAGGGCCGCGCTCGCGCCTGAAAACGACGCACCGCCGCATCATCCAGGGCGAGGGCGCGGTCGGGATCCACCCCTCGCAGGAGCGCTTCCCGCATTGGCGGGCTGCCCCAGCGCAGGTCAAACGCCGCCGGCAGCACGCGCAACGAGTCGGGCGAGGATTGGACCAGAGCCCACATGATAGCAGCGCCCAGGCGGCCCACATCCGCGCGATCCCGGTCGGTCACGACGATGCGCACGCCGGGAACGGTCTGCCCGGTGTACGGCTGCTGCGTCCCGTACCGGTTCGCCGGGAATGAATCGGGCTCGAAGCGAAGTCCCGGAAGCGACCGACCGCTGAGCAGGCGCACCATTTCGGCGGAGCGCATCCAGGGGGCTCCGATGCGCTGGTGGGCGATGGGCGTTCCGCGTCCGACGGAGACATTGGTCGCCTCGAGCGCCACCAGTGCCGGGTAAAGCAACGCGCTCGTCAGCGACGGGATATTCGGGGAAGGCTTCACCCACTCCAGTCCGGTCTCGTCGTACCAGAGTCCGCGCGTCCATCCTCGCAGCGGCACGATCTGTAGTGTCGCTCCGATTCCAAGTTCACTGTTGTAGTACTGCGCCAGCTCGCCCATCGTCATTCCGTGCCGCAGGGGGAACGGATATAGTGCGTAGGCAAGTCCGCGGCGGCGGGGCGTGGACTCTTCGGGGTTTGCGAGCAGACTATCGAGCATCGGGCCCTGACAGCATAGTCCGGTTATGGGTGCTGGCCGATCGAGCACGATGAGCGAGATCCCCGTGCGCTTTGCGGCGCGCAGTGCATACACCAGGTTCCCGACGTACGTCCACGTTCTCGTGCCGATGTCCTGGAGATCGAACACGAGTGCATCGAGATCCCGCAATGTTGAATCGGGTGGCGCGATGGTCCCGGACGTGTACAACGAGATGATCGCCAGGCCCGATTTCGCGTCGGCGCTGTTCGCGACGTTCTCACGATCTTCGGTACCCCGAATTCCGTGCTCGGGCGAGAAGAGGCGCACGAGCGTCACGTTGGCCGCGCGCACCCGCGGATCAGACGCGAGACGGTCGATATCAGAGATGCCCTCGGCGTCCCGCCCTGTCTGATTCGTGAGCAACCCGATACGCTTGCCACGGATGAGATCGAGCCGATCCTCGATGAGGACGTCGATTCCCGGCGCTACCCGCGCCCGTCCTGCCACGCGTGCCTGTGGGCCGGGCAACGGCCCGGCCTGTGCAGCGGGAGAGGAAGCGCAACCAGTGACCACCGACGCCGCGAGCATGATCGCCGCGGCATGGGAGTATCGAATGCGATGCGAGTAAGGCATGGTCGGGTACAGTGGTTCAGTCATGATGTCGTGCTCGCGGTGGCGCTGACGGCGATCGCCGCCTGTGCGCCACGCGTGGGCAGCGAGATGCCCGCGGGACAGTCGACCGTGAACTCTAATCCTCCGCCCGCTGCATCGCCGGGTACGGCATCGCAGACCGCGGCCGACCAGACGCCGGGTGCCTCAGCACGCTCGGCAGTGATCGCGGCGGCCGTTGGACCAATCCTCGAACGAGGCGTCCGTGATTCGGCCTTCCCCGGGGCGATCGCCGTGGTCGGGACGCGATCGGGAATTTCCGCGGTGATCGCTGTCGGCCATCTCGACTGGAAACCGTCGGCGGCGGTCACCGCGCACACCGTATGGGACCTCGCGTCGCTCACCAAGGTCGTCGCGATGACGTCCGCGATGATGCAACTGGTCGAGCGTGGGCAGGTGGATCTGGATGCGCCGGCGAAGCGATACCTGCCGAAGTGGAACGCACCGCGCGTTGACGGCATCACGGTCCGGCACCTGCTTTCGCATTCGTCGGGACTTCCCGCCTGGCGTCCTCTATATAAGGAAGCACAAACGGCCGCCGAAGCATTCGCACTCGTGTACCAGACTGCGCCGGACACCGTGCCTGGCGCGCGCTTCGTGTACAGCGATCTTGGCGCCATTCTCCTCGGTGAGATCGTCGCGCATGTCAGCGGCATGCCGCTCGACCGCTATCTCGCACAGCACGTCTACGGTCCCCTCGCAATGCGCGAAACCGGATACCGGCCCAGCGGCGATCTTCGTGAGCGTGCGGCACCGACCGAGATCGATCCGTGGAGACAGCGGCACCTCAAGGGAGAAGTGCACGACGAGAACTGTTATGTCCTCGGCCAGGTCACGGGGCATGCGGGATTGTTTTCAACGGCCGACGATCTCGCACGATTCGCCCGGATGTATCTGGGCGATGGCGCGCTCGATACGGTGCGCGTCGTGAAGGCGAGCACGATTGAACAGTTCACCAGGGTCCAGAATGCGGCCCTCTCACACCGTGCGCTTGGCTGGGAGACGCCGACGGGACAGAACTCAGGCGGCCACTTCATGTCGAAGCGCGCGTTCGGCCACACCGGCTTCACCGGCACCTCGCTCTGGATTGATCCAGGGCGCGACCTGTTCATCCTGCTGCTCACCAATCGCGTGAATCCCACGCGAGAGAATTCGCGCATCGGCCCCATTCGCGTCGCTGTAGCTGACGCGATTGCCCGTGCACTCGACCCTTCCCTTCCACCTGCCAGCGCGAGATGACTCTTACCGCCATCGATTGGGCGATCGTCGTCGGGTACTTCGTTCTCTCCTCCGTCATCGGTTTCTGGTTCACGAAGAAGGGCGGCGAAAGTCTCGACGAATACTTCCTGTCGGGACGACAAGTCCCGTGGTGGCTGGCGGGCGGCGCTATGGTCGCGACGACCTTTGCCGCTGACACTCCGCTTGTCGTGACCGGATTGGTTGCGACCAAGGGCGTTGCGGGCAACTGGCTCTGGTGGAACATGGTAATGAGCGGGATGCTCACCGTGTTCTTCTTCGCACGCCTGTGGCGCCGCGCGAATGTGATGACGGACGTGGAGTTTGCCGAGATCCGGTATGGCGGCCACCGCGCGGCGTTCCTCCGCGGATTCCGCGCACTGTACCTCGGCCTCGCGATCAACCTCATCATCATGGGGTGGGTGACGCGCGCGATGATCAAGATCCTCACGATCTCCCTCGGGATCTCGCCCATTCTCGCGGTCGGCATCTGCTTCGTCATCACGGTCACGTACGCGGTGGCTGCGGGACTGTGGGCAGTGCTCTGGACCGATCTCGTGCAGTTCTTCATCAAGATGTCGGCGGTGATCGTACTCGCGATCTACGCCGTGAAGGCCGTGGGCGGGATGGACGCGCTCGTCCGGGGCGTGACGCAGCACTTTGGCAGCGAGGCGGCGGCGCTTTCGGTGCTGCCTGTCCGTTTCACGGAGAATGGGCTCGAGGCGTATCCCTGGATGCCCCTGCTCGCCCTCGGGGTGTTCCTCAGCATGCAGTGGTGGGCCGCGTATTATCCAGGTGCTGAGCCTGGCGGCGGCGGGTACGTCGCCCAGCGCATCTTTTCGGCGAAGTCGGAGCGGGATGGCGTGCTGGCGACGCTCCTGTTCCAGGTTGCACACTATGCGCTGCGCCCCTGGCCGTGGATCATTACGGGCCTCTGCACCGTGCTCCTGTACCCCGGCGGCAAGCTGCCTAACGGCACGGTGGATGTGGAGGGCGCGTACGTGCAGGCCTTCGTGGACCTCCTGCCGACGCCGTGGAAAGGCTTCATGATGGCGGGGTTCGCCGCCGCCTACATGTCGACGATCGGGACGCACCTCAACTGGGGCGCGTCGTACCTCGTCAATGATTTTTACAAGCGCTTCGTGAAGAAGGACGAG
>JBKJKH010000477.1:0-5552 GCA_046597595.1 Gemmatimonadaceae bacterium | reverse complement strand
GGTGGACTCGGCGTACACGTTCTACGACGGTCCGCGCCCGGACACGGATGCCATTGACCACACGCGCATCTGGCTCGACCGGTTCGGGGCGCCGGTCAAGATCCGGAATGCGCTGGGGCACGTGACCACGCTCACGCGAGGCGATAGCCGCTTTGCCGCGTTGGCAACGCAGGTCGTGCAGCCGAACGGCTTCACGACCGCCGCGCAATACACGGATCAGGGCCTCCCGGCGAGCATCACACAGGTCAATCCACTGGGCCGCACCACGGCCGACAGCAACGCCGTCACCACGTATCAGTGGGACCGCGCCTGCCGAGCGCCGACGAGCGTGCGGAGCGCGGAGGGGGTGCTCGACAGCACGGCCTATAACGCGGGCACCTGCACCGTCGACTGGAAACAGCGTGGCACCAGTTCGACTCGCCGCGTCCACTACACGTACCTCAATAATCTGCTGAGCACCGTGGTCGCACCGGGCAATCGGACGACGACCTTTGGCTACAACAACCTGTCCAATCTCGCAGAGGTCTGGACGCCTGGCGGCGTCAAATCCCACTGGGCGATCCAGGATGCGATCGGCCGTGACACGCTGCTCATGAGCTCCGTGGATTCACTGACCGCAAATCCCGGCCGGCGGCTTCACGTCCGGACCACCTACAACGTCATGAATCGCGTGACGGAACAACGGTCGGTCGGCATCACCGCGTCGGGTGGCGTGGAAGCGCAAGCCATCGTAACGCACGAGTACGATGACGAGGGCCTGCCGCTGGCCACCACGCGCCGGTCAGACCCGAACCCGAATGGCATCAGCACGCTCCGGACCGAGTGGCGCTACGATGCCGCACGACGCCGCATCGCCGAAATCGCACCGGACAACGCCAGGGACAGCACCGTCTACGATGCGGCCGGCAACGCCACGCGCACGATCACGCGACGCGGAGACAGCGTCGATGCTGCGTATGACGCGCTGAACCGCGTCACCCAGCGCAGCGTTCCAGCCACGTCGGGCACCGCGGGCGACGTCGAGACCTTCGTATACCACGCGGCGTCAGGATTGCTTGCCGAGGCGCACAACACCGACGCGCGCGTGAAGCGCAGCTATTTCCCCAATGGGGCGCTCAAGAGCGACACGCTGCGGGTCCGCATGTGGAGCGCGTCGAACTACGACAAGTTCGTCTACGGGCTGACGAGCAGCTACGATCGCGACGGGCGGCGCGTGAACCTCCAGTACCCGGCGCAATTCGCGACACCAGGAGTAACGTGGAGCTTTGACGCGATCGGCCAATTGGCCACGGTCAGCGACGTGGGCAGCAATCTGTTCACGTACTCCTATGATGTGAGTGGCCGCGCCGACAGCCTCGCCATGCCGGGGGGCGTGTACGAGAAACTGTTCTATGACGACGACGACCGGATCGTCCGGCGCGTCGAGCGCGGAGTGAATTATCAGGGCCGTGGGCGACTGGGCCAGGTCACGGACACGATCCGCTCCGACCTCTTCACCCACGACGCGCAGGGCCGGATGCTCGGCGTGTCGACGCTCGCCGACCAGGTGGCCAATCAATACTCCGCCCTCGGTCCGCTGATCTCGACCTGGCGCAGCCAGCTGCCGACCGTGCCGACCACGGACCTCCGGGCGCTGATCCCGAAGGAAGAACGGTTCACCGCCGACGCGTTAGGCTACGCGACGGGCTCCACCAGCTACGACCAGGACGCGGTCCCGACGGTCGGGACGACGCGCTACCATATCGGCACCGGGCGCGTGAAGGGATCGAGCAGCTCTGGGCCACTCGCGTCAATCGACTCGAGCATCTACGACGCGGCCGGGAACGTGGTCGTCACCACGCGCACCGAGCCCGCCACGACGCTCGGCGGCTCGCTCGTCAACTTGGGGAGCAACACGACCTACACCTACGACGCCGGCGGCCGGTTGCGGAAGTTGCGCAAGACGTTCGCGCGGCCAGGCCCCTCCTTCGGCCCCCTCTACTACGGGATGACGGAGGAGTACCGGTACGACGCGCTGGGGCGGCGCGTGGCGTCCCGGACGGTGCAGGACACCCTCTGCGCCGGGAACGGGCACAATTGCCAGAGCGCGATTCAGCGATTTGTCTGGGACGGCGACCAGCTCGTCGTGGAGATGCGGTTTCCGGGGTTCGTCGGCCAGGACAGCCTCTTTGCCGACACGACCACCGTGGTCGGCCGCGAGCCGGCAAGCTCGCAGATCCAGCCCCCACCGGACACGATCTCCACCTACTCGCCGCACTGGGGCCGGGTGCTGTACACCCACGGCCCCGGGATCGACCGGCCGCTGTCGGTGATGCGCGAGGGCTTCGGCGTCGGGCCAGCGCTCCACTCCGGGTTCACGGTCGTGCCGCACTCCAACTGGCGGGGCTTGCCGGACCTGGGCACGAAGACGAATGGCGCCGAGGCGATCCTGACCGGCGATCAGTCGGCGGAGATCCACTGGCCCGCCCGGAACGTGCGCGGATTCCTGGCGGCGGATCCGGTGACGCGGCCGGGCGTGCCCACGAGCTGGATGGGTGGCCTGATCGCGCAGCAGCGGAGTCTGGCGGGGCCGATGTACATGCGAAATCGGTATTATGATCCCGCGACGGGGCGATTCACGCAGGAGGATCCGATCGGGCTCGCGGGTGGAATGAACCTGTACGGATTCGCGGGTGGGGATCCGGTCACGTATTCCGATGCTTTTGGATTGTGTCCGTGGTGTATCGGCGCCGGCGCTCTGGCGGGCGCGGGTGGTCGGGCGCTATTCAACTATCTCAATGACAGGCCGTTGAGCGAAGGAGTGCTTAGCTCTGCGGTTGTTGGGGCAGTCGCCGGAGCCACGTTTGGGTACGGCGCCGGACTGTTGGCTGGCGCGGGCACTCCTGGTGCGGCAGCGACGGAAGCCGCTTTGTTCACCGGAGGTCGACAGGCCCTGCGCACCGCTCTGGGAGAGGGGATCGAAGGTTTGTCATCGGGACAGGCGGCGAATATCACGCGACAGCTAGGCAAGGGAGCGGTCGACAACATCAAAATCGTCGCGGGGGGTGGCGGCGCTATCGCTGCGGAATTCACGAGGGCCGGTCGGAATGGATACCAAGTGCTCACGAAAGTAATCAATACCGCGGGTGAGACCGTCCGCATGGCACAAACAGCTTACGACCGAACCGGCAAGATTGTACACGGAGAGGTCTGGAAGTGAGTGACACTGCGATTGCGGTACTAGCGGACTTCGTGAAAGGAGGTGCGACTTTCGAGGAGCTGCAGGATGCGCTCGAGGATGTCGTGCGCTTTCGCTACGCCGATACGAACGAGCGCAGCGTCGAAATATTAACGAGCAAACTCCCAAAAACTTCCTTCCGGCAGGAGGATGTCGAAGCCCTTCTGCAACGCTTTCTGGAGGGAAAAATCACCGCGCGGGAGTCATCGGACTGGGCAGCAACTGTTCGCCTGCTCGACTGCTTCGAATTGGAGGCGCCACACACGCACATCGACGTAGTCTGGGACGTGCTGGACCAGTTAGCCTCTCCTGACGCTTGGGACACGTTGACAACGGAGTCGGCAATCGCCTTGCTCCATCGCCTGTATGGCAGGTAGTACGAGGGGGCGCAGCGAAGGGTGAGGAGAGGGTGGGCTTCGTTCGATTGGTTGGCGCTCGAAGCGCAGACTGGTCGAGCAGAGCCTCACCCAAACCTGATTCTCCAACGGTACAGCGACTTACCACGGGCCGCACACGACCGTCCTGCTGCCAGCCGGCAACACGGGTCTCAACTCGAGCGTCACCACTCTTTCGTACGCATGTGGTTCGTTGCCGGGGTCGCCGATGCTCACCCGGCCAGCGGTCGTGCACAAGCGCCCGCGTGATGCGACCGCCTCCCCTGAGACTGCGCCACGCCGTGCCTGTTGTCAAATGCTGAAGTCGTCAGTTGTCAAACAGCGCCGAGATTGCAGCGGACGTAGCGGATCTTTGAGCCACGCTCACAAGTCGTCGATGCTCGGTCGATGCTCTGGCCGGCACGTCACATCTTCATGGGCTCTGCCGATCCGGGATCGCGCTAGACGAGACGTAACTGGGAGATCACGAGGTCCTGCGTCTCGCGTCTCGCGGCGTTTGGACGGTCGAAGCCGCGATCCCTCCGCTCGGCTCACCTGCGTTTACGACACTGCCACTACCTTCATCAGCTCGCGCGCGTGCCGCTCGCCGAGCCACAGCTCGCGATCAAACGGTTCCTTCGTCTGCGCCACGTGCAGAATGAGTGGCACCAGCTTTCGCGCCACCGCGCAGAGCGCCTTCGTCTTGCAGCCCCCATTCCGCTGAAGCATCGCGGTGTAGTAGGGACGGTAGAGGCCGCGCCCGCCCCGGCACCACCGGCCGGCAAGGAGGAAGAGCTGGCGACGGAGCTCCGGCCGTCCACGTTTCGATTGCCGGGGTCGGCCACGGAAGTCCCCGCTCGACTTCTCGATCAGATTCATTCCGGCGAGCTTCAGTACCTGACGGGGGGACTCGTAGTCTTCGGGAGTCCCGAGCTCGGCGACGATCGTGCCGGCAGAGACATGGCTGATCTCTGGAATCGAGGTCAGCGCCAGGGCTGCCGGACAGCGCTCCACGCGGCTGGCGATTGCCATGTCCACTTCCTCGAGTTGCTTGCGCACGAGGGCCCAGCGCTGGAGCAACCGCTGGATGTCCTTCTTCCGTAACTCGGCGCCCTGTGCAAGTCCAACACTTTGCTCCGCGGCCGCAAGGAGCTTGTCGACCCTTGCTGTGCCGTAATGATTGCGGCTCGCGATGGTCGCAATGCGCCGGACGAGGAGCGGGAAGGCGCCTTTCAGATCCTTCGGTAGCGGCCAGCGCTCGAGCAATGCAATCGGTGTCGGATGCGTGAGATCCGAGAAGTGCTCGAGATACTCCGGCCAGGCGAGATCGAGCAAGCCCTGGAGGCGATTCTTGAACCGGACGGCTTCGCACATGAGCTGGTAGCGCTCGGTGGTGAGGAGACGCAGCTCGAGGTAGACATCGTCCAGGAACGGGAAGCGTACGAACGACCCGTCTCCCACGAGCTTCGCGATGAGGGCCGCGTCCTTCGCATCGGTTTTGAGTGGGCTGTTATCCTCGATTTCCTTCGTCTTCTTCGTGACCGACGGGAGGACATTCACGATGGGGTAGCCGCGTCGCGCGAGATCGTGCGCAAAGGTGAACCCGTGATGGCCCGCGAACTCGAGCCCGACGAGCATCTTGTCGCATGGGACATCGGGATACAGCGATCGCAGATGTTCGTCGGCTCGATCAAATCCCTCGCGCGACACGGCGACCTTATGAGGCCTGCTCCTTCTTCCATCTGGCCCGCGCGCGACCAGCACATGGAACTTCTTCGCGGTGTCGACGCCCACATGGACGGGGAAGCTGCGAGCGTACAGGTACTTGTCGTCGGCGGTCATCGCGCGAGCCCTCCGCTTGAGGTGAAGGAAGCGGACCGTGGATCGCTACGGCAGTTTAGGAGGAGCGACTCGACGGTCGCTCTGATATAGTCTTTTTGGTAATCGGAGTATAGATGTCT
>JBKJKH010000360.1:0-6167 GCA_046597595.1 Gemmatimonadaceae bacterium | reverse complement strand
CGACCTGCTGCCGAAGGGAGGATTGGTCACGTGGCTGTTCAGCATTCCGTTCGTGCGCCCGCTCGCGGAAAAGTTCTATCGCTGGTTCGCCCGAAACCGGTACCATCTTGGGTGCGGGGAGCACTGTACCGCGAACCTCCCTGCGGCGCGCTGATCACGGACTGCCGCTGGCAGCCTGCTCCCGCTCCTCACGCTTCCGCTCCGTGACAGCCGCCCGCAACCACGTCGCAACGCGCTCCGCTCCCTCGTCGTCCAGTCGCTCGCTTTCGTGCCGCACGCCATCCCGCGCGGTGCCCCCGCTTTCCTTCACGATGCGGCTGATGGTCTCCTTCCACGTCGCTTCCTGAAGCTCTTCCCCGCCAAGAAGCATTGCGAGCCAGTCGACGCGGTTCGCCGCCTGTTCGAATACCTGGATTTCAACACGAAGGGCACCCGGCTCGGGCTGCCCCGCACCGAGTGGCGCGCAGACCAGCCGCACGGCGGCCGCGAGAGGATGCCCGGACACCGTGACCAGCGTCAGTGCGCCTGGATCCTGCTCGACGCAGCGCACCTGGATGTTGCCGCGCAAAGGCAGCGCGAGCGTCAGCGTCTCATCAAGGCAGATCTCGGATTTCGCGCCCGGTTCCGCCGCGACCTTCAGCATGTCTGGTGTCATCTCGCCAAACCGCGTGCGCACGCGCTCGATCAAACCTTCGGGCGAGAGCCTGCTGCCGCGCACTTCGGCCCAGAAGCGCTTCTGGATGATGCTACCCACGCCCTCAGTCGGAATCTGCACGGGCAGTGAATCCGCGAGCTTGCGCAAGCCATCCGGAAGCGAAGTTGGAGCGCGACCAATGAGGTCGTGGAGCGCATTGCCTTCGGGAGCGCGTACGACGTTCTCCTCGGCCAGCATCGTCAGGGTGTCTTCGCTCACCGGGAGATCGGCGCCGAGCCAGGACGCCAGGCGAGCGCCGATCGCCGCGACAAATCCTGGCACGGGGATCCGTGTCAGCGAGCGCCCCGTGATCGCGGCAAGCTCGTCCAGCAGCTGGTTGACCGTGATGACCTCGGTACCGGCAACCTCGAGCACCCGCCCCTCGAGACCGTCGCGACTGGCTGCGGCAGTAAGGGCTTCCGCGAGGTCCTCCGTCCAGATTGGCTGGAGGGGTTGGTCGCCACCATCGATGACTGGAATCGCCGGCAGTGTCCGGACCATGGTCAGCAGCGACGAGATGACTTCGTCGCCGGGTCCGTAGACGTTGCCGGGCCTCACGATTCGCCAGTCGCCGGCGTAGCCGCGCACGATCTTCTCGCTTTCGAGTTTCGACCGATGGTAGTTTGAGCGTCCGCGATCGGCGCCGAGTGAGGAGACGTGGATCACGCGGGGCCTGCCCGAGCGCAGCGCTTCGGCGACGACGTGACGCGTCCCTTCGACATTGACGCGTTCGAAGGTGGCGGTCGGCGGCGTTTCGCGCGCAATTCCGGCGACGTGGATGATGGCCTCGCACCCGACGGCGCTACCTTCCACGGATGCGGCATCGCCCACATCGCCTTCCCACGGCTCGACGCCGTCAGGCCATTCCTGCGCCTCCTCGTCGGCGTGTCGGGTGAAGAGCCGTACCGTGTGCCCTTTCCGAAGCAGTGACGGCAGCAATGCCTGACCAATGACGCCACCACCACCTGTGACCAAAACTCGCATGCGGACTCTCCATGGATTCAGGCGCGGAGGGTCGCAGGATACATGCCTCGGCCCAAGTGACCGGCATCACGCGTGCTCGTCAACGGACATGCGAGCACTCATTCGAGGATACGTCCATCGATCGGCGGCCCTGGTGTTGGTCATGCTGGTCTCCGCGTGCGGCGGCGGGCAGGGTGGTCCCGTCACCATCGGCGCGGCAGGGCCCTGGACCACCGGCTACGGTGGCAACAACCGCAAGGGCATCGACCTCGCGGTCGAGGAGATCAACCGGTCGGGCGGGATCGGGGGGCGCCCGCTCCAGCTTTTGGCGCGCGACGATGAAGCCAGCGGCGAAAAAGCGACCGTCATCGCTCGGGAGTTCGTCGCAAATGCTGCGGTGGTCGCCGTGGTTGGGCACGTCAACTCCGGCACGATGGTGAGTGCCGCGCGCGTCTACGACGGGCACCTGCCCGCCGTCGCCACGACGGCTTCGTCGGCCGAACTGTCCGGCATTTCCCGCTGGACCTTTCGCGTGATCCCGAGCGACTCGGTGAACGCGATCGAGATCGCGAAGTTCGCTGGCCGCATGGGTCGCCGACGTGCGGCCATCCTGTATGAGAATGACAGCTACGGACGTGGGCTTGCTGCGTCATTCCGCCGAAACTTCGCGGGAGAAGTCATCTCGATCGACCCCATCGCTTCGGACGGTGCCAACGTCGAGCCGTTCGTCAGCTATCTCCTCGAGCGGCGGCCCGACCTCGTTTTCGTAGCGGGAACCGATGTGTCGGCTGTGGCGTTTATGCGCGAAGCGAAAAAGCGTTCCCTGAACGCGGACTTCATGGGTGCGGATGGATGGTCGCCGCTCGTCTCGGAGCCAGCGGCGGAAGGGGTGTTTATCAGCGCTCATTTCTCGCCGCTGGATCCTCGCCCCGAAACGCAACGTTTTGTGGCTGCGTTCACCGCGAAATACGGCATCGTGCCCGACGATAATGCCGCTCTGGCGTACGACGCAACGAAGCTGATCGCGAAGGCAATCAAGGAGAGCCACGGTGATCGGACCTCCATCCGCGATTATCTCACGAGCCTGACAGCGGCCAGCGCGTTCGCCGGCGCGACAGGCGCGATCTATTTCGGCGAGAACGGTGATCCCGTGGGCAAGGGCGTGGTCATGACGCGCATCCGGAATGGTGCCCTTACGATGGCGGAAGCACGATGACCGCGCGCACGCCGTCATCGCTGCGCTCAATTCGACATGCCCTGCTGCTCGGGTTCGGCGTGCTGGTGGCACTCCTCATCATCGCGGGCGTGCTCGGCGCGTTTACGATGACGCGCCTGTCCGCGACCATCACGACGACGCTGGCGTCGGTCCAGGAGGAAGCGCGGCTGTCGATGCGCCTCTCGTCCAACGTGGCGCAGGAACTCCAGGCGGGGATGCAGTACCTGCAGCGCCCGGACACGGCGGCGGAGAACGAGTTCGAAAATGTCGGCTTCGACGCGCACCAGACGCAGCGCGCCATGCGCAACCATCCCGGACAGAACGCCGAGGAGATTGCGCTCCTGGCGCGCATCGACCAGGAGCTGTCGGACATTGAAGTAGCCTTCGCACTCGCGCATCGCCTCACCGACCTCGGGCGCACCGCGGAAGCCGGCCAGCAGGAAGCAAACACGCGTCCCAAGGTCCGGACTCTCCTCGGCGATGTCCAGCAACTTGGCCAGCTCAAGGCGCGCAAGGTGCAGGGCGCGGCGGAAGGACTTCGCGCCGACGCCGCTCGCCGCACAACCGCACTCATCCTGCTCATCTCGCTCGCCGTCATCGGTGCGATCATCATCGTCTGGCTGACGGTGCGCTGGATTGAGCGGCCGCTCCGCCTGCTCGTCGCGCATGCACGCGCGTTGAGCGAGGGCAATCTCTCGGTGCGAACGAACGCGCGCATGCCGGGTGAGTTTCAGGCGCTGGCCATCGCCATGAACGGGACAGCGGAATCACTGGCGAACGTCGTATCCGTCGCAAGCAGGACCGCGGACGAGGTCGCGACCAGCGCGCACGACCTGGCGTCCGTCACGGAGCAGATCTCCCTTTCGGCGAGTCAGATGGCCTCGGCGATGAACGAGGTGACCACGGGAGCGGAGAGCCAGGTTCGCGAGATTCGTCTGGTGGACGAAACGCTGCATCTCATTCGTGCGCGCGCCGACGAAGTGCTGTCCGGTGCCGAGGACGTCACTGCGCTGGCTGGCTCAATCGAAGAAAGCGCGAAGAAGAAGCGTGTCGAAGTAGAGCGCGCACTGAAGATCCTCGGCGACGTGCGCACGACCGTCCAGACGGCATCGTCAGAAGTCGTGGCGCTGAGCGGCACGGCCGAGGATATCACGAAATTTGTCAACACCGTGAGCCGCATTGCGGAGCAGACCAATCTCCTCGCGCTGAATGCCGCCATCGAGGCGGCACGCGCGGGGCAGGCGGGTCGCGGCTTTGCCGTCGTGGCCGACGAGGTGCGCAAGCTCGCCGAGCAGGCGCAGGCGGCTGCCGACGACGTGGTGCAGATGACGCTTGCGATCACGCAGCGCGTAGACAGCACGTCGCGTGCGATGGAGGCGGGGGTCGCCCGCGTTGGCGAGATCGAAAAAGTGTCGCGCGACATCGATTCTGCGCTTTCCATCATCGCGGAAGCGGCCGGCCGCACGCGAGGCGCGGCAGCGCGTGTTTCTTCAGGAGCGATCGAGAACGCGCGCGCCGTGGAAAGTGCGGTCAGCGGCATCGCTTCCATCGCGCGCACCGCGGAGGGCCATGCGGCGGCGGCGGAAGAGGTGAGCGCGTCGACCGAGGAACAGAGCGCGGCCTGCGAGCAGATGAGCTCCTCGTCCGCGATGCTCCTGCAGGGTTCGACACAGCTGAAGGAGCTGGTCGGAGGGCTGAAAACCGACAGGTGAAGGCGGACGCACGCCGTGCCGTCGTGCTCCTGAGCGGCGGCCTCGACTCGACGACGGTGCTCGCGCTCGCGCGGACCGAGGGCTATGACGTGTATGCGCTCTCATTTCAGTACGGCCAGCGTCACGCGCACGAGTTGACGCTCGCCCGCGCCTCCGCGCAGCGCTATGGCGTGAAGCTGCACGTGGTCGCGGACATCGACCTCCGCGTGTTCGGTGGCTCCGCGCTGACCTCGGAGAT
This sequence comes from Gemmatimonadaceae bacterium, assembly GCA_046597595.1. Classification (GTDB taxonomy): domain Bacteria; phylum Gemmatimonadota; class Gemmatimonadetes; order Gemmatimonadales; family Gemmatimonadaceae; genus JBKJKH01. Next base: position 1,344 of record JBKJKH010000360.1, on the reverse strand, counting down.
TCCCGTGCCCAAGGATGGCATCACGACGGGAACGATTCCCGTGACCTATGTGCCGGCGCGAAACACCATCTTTCTCTCGTACGCCCTCGCGTTCGCGGAAACGAGTGGAGCGAGCGAAATCTTCATCGGCGTGAACGCACTGGATTATTCCGGCTATCCCGATTGCCGGCCGGAGTATCTCGCCGCGTTCGAGCGGATGGCGAACCTCGCTACGGCGGCGGCGGTGGACGGACGCATACCAGTCCATGTGTGGGCTCCGTTGATCCAGCTCACCAAGCGCGAGATCATCGAACTCGGCATTCGCCTCGGTGTGGATTACGCACACACAACGAGTTGCTACGATCCGGCGGCGGATGGCGCGGCATGTGGCCGCTGCGACGCGTGCCGCCTCCGCCTGAAGGGGTTTCGCGAGGCCGGGCTCCGCGATCCGGCACGCTACATCGGTTCCGGCGTCACGGAAGACGCCTGAGCATGTACGTCGTCAAGGAGATTTTCTACACGCTGCAGGGAGAGGGCGCAAACGCGGGACGCGCGGCGGTCTTCTGCCGCTTCAGTGGCTGCAACCTGTGGACGGGACGAGAGCGTGATCGCGACCACGCGGTGTGCAAGTTCTGCGACACGGATTTTGTCGGTGTAGGGCCGGATGGTGGTCGATTTGATACCGCAGACGCACTCGCACTGCGCGTTGCGTCGCTCTGGCCCCGCAACCACTCTGGCGGAGATCGTCCACTCGTGGTGTGCACAGGTGGAGAGCCGTTGCTGCAGCTCGATGCCGACGCCGTGAAGGCCTTTCATGCACGCGGGCTCGCAATCGCGGTGGAAACGAACGGCACGCAGATTCCGCCTGACGGCATCGACTGGCTGTGCGTGAGTCCCAAGGCGGGCGCGTCGCTCGCCCTCGCGTCGGGCGATGAGTTGAAACTCGTGTATCCCCAACGCGAGGCGGAAGCGCAACCGGAACGCTTCGAGCACCTGGCGTTCACGCATTTTTTCCTGCAGCCGATGGATGGCGTCGATCTCGCCGAGAACTCACGACGCGCGGTGGAGTATTGCCTCGCGCATCCGCGATGGCGCCTCAGCGTGCAGACGCACAAGGTGCTGAAGATTCGTTAGCCCTTTACGGCCGCAGGTCCTTCCGAACAGGAATGGTCGCGATCGAATCGCGCGGCGCAATGCGTCCGTCGACCGCGATTCGCGCACCGGTACGGGGAAAGTCGAGGCGGCCGAGTGAATCGGCCGTTGCCGCAGCGCGATTGGTGGAGTCGAATGCCACCAGGCCCGGCGGACTCTGGAACGTGGAGCGCAGTTCCGCATACGTGACGGTGCCGTCTCCGCCGAGCGTCG
>JBKJKH010000207.1:0-3236 GCA_046597595.1 Gemmatimonadaceae bacterium | reverse complement strand
CCACCGGTCGTGAGTGGCTGCGCTATCCCGAGCCGGAACCGGTACAGGAAGTCGAACCGCGGCGCCGCATCCAGCACGATCTCGCCACCCGCAGAGGTCATTCCACGCAGCATCGTCAGGCGACCCTCGCAGATTTTGGGCACCGACGCACGCTGGCACCATGCGCCCGCCGTCTCAACGAACGTCGTCGCCGAAACACGATCGATGAACACCGGCAGGAACCCCAGGCCGCGTGACGGAGACGCAATGGGCAACCGCACTTCCGCGGCCGCAGCAACCGCGCGCGTTCCGCTCTGCGACCCTGGAAGGAATCCGCGCGCCGAAAACGTGCGACGATTGCCCCCGATCGAGTACCCCGGGACGATCTCCACGGTTGATCCACTCCCGCCACCGGCGGAAAAGAGCCCGAGCGCCTTGCGATCAGCGACGCCGAACGCCGTTCGCAGCGCAAGCACATGGTGCGCAGCGGAGCCGAAGTCGAATCCCCGGTACCCGCGCACGTCGACAATCCCGCGCCGGCTCGAAACCGGATCGTTGGTCCGCGCCCAGTCCTGCTCGAGCGTGGTACTCACCTGCACGCCGTCTTCCGCCGAGATGCTCAGCGCGGGGCGCTTCACGTTCGAAAACCCGGTGACGACGAACAGCACCGGGAACGCCGGCGTGGTGCGATAGAATGGATCGGCGGTCTGGATCAGGACCCGCGGACTCGTGAAATACTGATACTGCTGGTAGGTCGCGCCGAGGGAGACGGACGATGCGGTGCGGAAGCGCGGGCGAGCCAGCGACAGGGCCATCGAGACCGCGCGCGACCGTTGCCGAAGCTCCCCGATCACCACGTCCGACGAATTCGTGATCGGACCATACAGCCAGTGCGACGCGGTGCCTACCGATATTGCAGGCTGGCCAAAGCCCCGGTACGCATACGATGCGTCGTGATTCATGGCGTTCGTGCGTGAGTCGCGCAGGACTTCGACGCGATACGCATGGCGATTGAGCATGTCTTCGGCCTGCGTGTAGAAACCGTAGAGGCGCGCGCGACGCTGGCCACTCTCGAGGCGCGGCTCCCAATACCTCGGGATGAGCTGCCGGAGCGCACGGTAAGGCGTCGACGGTGCCGTGCTGGAATCGATGTCCGGCACCCGGCGCCGCGGCAGCGTCGGTGTGGCACGAGGCATCGGCGTTCCCGGCAGCGGGAGCGTCACGAGGCCGAGGTGGTAGCCATCGACGCGGTACTGCGTCGCGGCAAGCAGGGCGCCGTCGGGCGATGGCGCGGGATCGAACATGCCGGTGGCCGTGTTCGAGAGGCGCATCGGCGTGCTGTCGGACAGCGCGAGAGAATAGAGCTGCGAGCGTCCGTCGATGTCAGACGCGAAGACGAGCGCGCCGTCGCGCAGCCATGCCGGCGCCGAGTTCACGGCACGGCTTTCATGACGCAGGCGTTGCGCACCCGTCAGCGGATCAATCTCGACGAGCGCTGTCAGTCCGCCGCGCCGCCATCGGACGGCTACGATCCGGGACCCGTCGGGAGACCAGCGAGGCTCGGCCCAGTTCGTGTCGATGGTCCCGCTGGTAAGCACCGCGCGCTGCGCGGCGCTGTCCACGCGCAGGGTCACGATGCGACTCGAGCCCGCAATGTACTCGGTCGCGACCAGGCGCCCATCGCTGGCACGCGCGTCGGCTTGGGCGAGCCGCGCCCCGAACGTGAGTTGCGTCTGCGTGCCATGCTGCTCGCGCCAGAGATCGGAACGGATGTGGTAGCGATCCGAATAGTCGAGCTGCGCGAAAACCAGCGAGGAGTCGGGCAGGCGTGTCGAGGCATCGAGCGAATTGCGGCGGCCGATGCGAAAGGGCTTCGCGTCAGCGCGCGCGGTCGCCGTGCCATAGAGCCCGGCGACGGCATTGCCGCGCTCTCCCGAATAGACGATCGTCGTCGAGTCGATCCAGCGCGGGTTCGCGATGCCGCGTCCCCCTCCACCGACCTCACGCCAGCCGGGAATGGGAGCGCCCGCACTGCCCAGGTCCGACATGAGGGTATCGCGGAGTGCCTGCCACGCGGCGGTCCAATCCACCCCCGTCGACATCCCGAGCAATGACGGCAGCAGCGATGCGCTCGCACGCTCGATCACCTTGCCGACCGCCGCCGGGCCCCGATCGCGCGCCAGCTGTTCAAGCAGGAGCGAGCCGTTCACATAGGCAATGTCACCCGAGGGATAGCGCGACGTGCTGAGACTCAGTTCATCGAGTCGGCGCGCGCCGCCGGGTTCGAGCAGGCCCGCACGGGCAATCATGCGATGCTGGCTGCCTGCGAGACGACCGGATCCGGTGAGCGCCGTCTCGTAGTACACGGCGAGCCCCTCGGTGAACCAGCGCGGCACGTAGGCGTTGGGGAACAGTCCCGGATGTCGTCCGAACACGTTCTGCAGGCCGCGCCAGATGCCGCGCGTACGGTCGAGATGGAAGACATGCGTCAGCTCGTGCGTGATCACGAGGGCGAGCCAGTCATCGTAGAATCGCAGCGAACCTGCCTCGAGCGGCGGGTGCGCGTAGACCACCATCCGATTGGACGGGAACGTGGTGGCAAAGCCGTTGCTGAAATCCACGTCGTCACTCACCAGCAAGTCGAGTGGGCCGCGCGGGGGATGCAGGGTCTGCGAGAGTCCCGCGTACGCCCGTTCCGCCTCAACGGCCGCGCGGCGCGCAAGGCGCTCCGTTTCCGCACGGAAGTGCACGCGAAAATGCTCGGTACGGATCGTCTGCCAGCGCCCGGTCGGATCAACCTGCGCTGCGAGCCGGCCGCCGCCCGACAGCAACGCCATGAGCGCCGCGCAGGCAACGCGCCTCACTGCGCGAGCGACCGGAAGTACGTCTCGAGACCCTCGAGCAGACCGCGCGCGTACTTGCTCTGGAATTCACGAGTGCGCAGGGCCGCTTCTGCGTCGGGCAGGATGATGTAGGCGCCCTCGGCGAGCAGGGCAGGCATCCAGGGCTGCCGTGCGAGCGCGAGATCGCGCGTGAACGTGCCGCGATCCGGAAGGCCCAGCGTCCGCAGCATGCCGACGTGAACCGCGCGCGCGAGCGCTTCGGCATGCGGATGGAAAAAGTACGTCTCGGTACCCTGTGCGATCAGGGGATTCGCGCCGTCGGGCAGCGCGTTGAGATGGATGGATACCAGCGCGTGCGCATCAGCACGGCGCGCCATGATCGGACGCGCAGCCAGCGAAAGCGTGTCCTTCGTC
>JBKJKH010000640.1:0-3351 GCA_046597595.1 Gemmatimonadaceae bacterium | reverse complement strand
GTTGCGAACGAGTGGCTTTGAAGTCGAGGGGTGCGAGCTGTCACCGTCGATCGCTCGGCATGTTCGCACGACGCACAACGTGCAGATTCACGAGGTTCCTCTCGATCAGCTTCGCGAAGGCCCCACATATGAAGCAATAGTTCTCAATCATGTCGTCGAGCACGTGGATGATCCGGTGGCGCTGCTGCGAGCCGCCTGCACTCGTCTTCGTCCCGGTGGCGTTCTTCACGTGGCACTGCCGAATGCGGGCTCCTGGGATGCGCATCTGCCTGGGTGGACGAGCTACCAGCCATATCATCTGGGTTATTTTACGCCACCAACGCTGCGGGCGGCCGCGCTGCGCGCGGGCCTACGCGTCCAGATGATGGAAACCGTGGAACCATTCTCGGGGTGGTTCCTCGCGATCGCCCGCACCGCTGCTGGCGCCGGGCTGCAGTCGCGCTCCACAATCCGGCTGCGCAGCAGGAGCCCGCGCTTGCGGACCGGCCTTGTCGAACATGTGTATCGAATTGCGATGCTTGGGGTGGGTGGCATCCTGACACCGCTGCGGATGATCCAGGCGAAACTTGGACGCGGTGAGGAGATGGTGATGATTGCGTCTCGAGACGGTGACGCATGACGCATGATGCAGACGTTGCGATAATCATTCTCACACACAATGAGGAAGCGAATGTCGCCCACGCCATTCGCTCCGTGACAGGATGGGCACGCCAGATCATTGTGCTCGATTCGTTCAGCACGGACCGCACGACTGAAATTGCGCGGGCGCTGGGAGCGGAGGTGTATCAGCATGCGTTTACAAATTATTCCGCCCAGCGGCAATACGCCCTCGAAGCGGTTCTCGTTGTAGCGCCCTGGGTCTTCTTTCTTGATGCCGATGAGTGGATTCCCCCTGCGTTGCGCGACGAGATCCTCGCGACCGTCGCTCGTAACCCGGAGGAAAACGGATTCTATGTCCGGTATCGCTTGATGTGGAATGGCACCTGGATCCGGCGGGGCTATTACGGCGCGTGGATTCTTCGGCTGCTACGTCATGGATACGCACGCTGCGACAGTCGGACGGTTGGCGAGCACATCATGGTGGACGGCAAGGCCGGCTATTTACGCAACGATTTCATCCACGAGGACCGAAAAGGCCTCAGTGCCTGGATATCAAAGCACAACGCATATTCAAGTGGTGAAGCCATGGAGATGCTGCGTCGCGGCAGCGAGTCCCAGGGGTATCTGCGAGCGACACCTTTCGGAGCGGAGCCACAGCGAAAGCGTTGGCTGCGCGATCAAGTATGGTCCCGGCTCCCTACCATGGTGCGCCCGTTCCTTTATTTCATTTACCGTTATGTGTTCAGAGGCGGCTTTCTCGACGGCCGGCAAGCGTTCGCATTCCATTTCATGCAAGCGCTCTGGCACCAATTGCTGATTGATCTGAAGTATGTCGAACTGCGCCGCGCGGGAACCGCCGTCGATTTCCCATCGTCGCCGCCCGCTGAGTCACGTGCACACGCAAGTCGCACATGAAGCAGGTTCTACAGCACGTCCGTTCGCGCCGCCTGGAAATCGCCGAGGTCCCCGCCGGAGGCGTGCGCGCCGGTGGCATCCTCGTCCAGAATGCCGCATCGCTGATCAGCGCAGGCACGGAGCGTATGGTCACCGAGTTTGCCGGCAAGTCGCTCCTCGGCAAGGCGCGCGAGCGGCCTGACCTCGTGAAGCAGGTGATGGACAAGGTCAAGCGCGACGGCCTGCTGCCGACCGCGCAGGCCGTGCTCACACGCCTCGACCAGCCGATCCCGCTGGGATATTCCTGTGCAGGCAGCGTGCTTGAAGTCGGCGAAGGCGTACCAGACTTCGCGGCGGGCCAGCGCGTTGCGTGTGCAGGGATGGGCTACGCGTCGCACGCCGAGTGCGTGTTTGTTCCGAAGAATCTTGCGGTGGCGGTGCCGGACGACGTCTCCCTCGACGATGCCGCATACGTCACCGTCGGCGCGATCGCGCTGCAGGGCGTGCGCATCGCCGAAGTGCGTGTCGGCGACAACGTCGTCGTCATCGGCCTGGGCTTGCTCGGGCTGCTTGCGGTCCAGATCCTCAGGGCAAGTGGCTGCCGAGTGCTCGGCGTGGATCTCGATCCCGCCAAGGTGGCGCTGGCGATCGCGCTTGGGGCCCACGCCGCTGTCGCGCGCTCCGATGACGTCGAAGGCGCTGTCCTGTCGTTCACGAGCGGCCATGGTGCGGACGCGATTATGATCGCCGCCGCTACGGATAGCAACGATCCGACGGAACTCGCCGGTGCAATCGCGCGCGATCGGGCAATTGTCGCAATCGTCGGCGCGGTAAAGATGGACATCCCGCGAAAGGTCTACTACGAGAAGGAGTTGCAGCTCCGTCTTTCGCGGTCGTACGGGCCGGGCCGACATGACCCGCAATACGAAGAGAAAGGCAACGACTATCCCATAGGCTATGTGCGGTGGACCGAGCGCCGGAACATGGAAGAGTTCCTGCGCCTCGTCGCCACTGGACAGGTAACGCCGTCGCGGCTGACGACGCATCGATTTGCGATCGAGCGCGCTGCTGAGGCATATGCGCTTATCAGCGGTGACTCAGGTGAGCCGTTCGCTGGTGTGCTGCTGACATACGACGAGCGGGGCACGCGCGCTCGCGAGCGAACCGTTCCGCTCGCAGGGCGTCCAGCCACGGACGGCAAGGTGGGAGTCGGCTTCATCGGCGCAGGGAATTTCGCACGCGGCGTACTGCTGCCGCGATTTGCAAAGGCGACTTCCACGGATCTCGTCTCGATTGTGACGGCAACGGGCGTCACCGCGAAATCCGTCGGCGAAAAATACGGTTTTCGGCGGTGCGGGACCGACCGCGCGGATCTGCTGGCGGATTCCTCGATTCATGCTGTTGTTGTGGCCACACGACATGGCTCGCATGCGCGATTCACTGTGGACGCGCTGCGAGCAGGGAAGGCGGTGCTGGTGGAAAAGCCGCTGGCGCTCACTGAAGCGCAGCTCGAGCAGGTTCTCGAGGCGCAGGAATCGTCGGGCGGACTGTTGGCCGTAGGTTTCAACCGGCGGTTTGCTCCGCTTTCCGTCGAACTTCGTGGGGAGTTTGCGAGCGTCGCCACAATTGCCATCAACTATCGCATTAACGCGGGTGCAATCCCGAAGGCGAGCTGGATCCACGATGCCGAGGACGGCGGCGGGCGCGTCATCGGTGAGGTCTGCCACTTCGTGGACCTGATTTCGTACCTTAGCGATGACCTTCCGCAATCGGTGTTCGCGGCGGCGCTGGGCGGTGCTGACGGTGTCACGGGGGACACACTGGCCGTCACGCTCCGCATGCGTGGCGGCTCAGTGG
>JBKJKH010000539.1:0-3154 GCA_046597595.1 Gemmatimonadaceae bacterium | reverse complement strand
CAGCGGAACGATGTTCTGGTGTGTCAGGCGCGCGGCCGTGCGCGCTTCACGCCGGAATCGCTCCCGCCCTTCCTCACTCCCCGCAATCTCCGGTGGCAATACCTTGACGGCGACCATCCGGTCGAGCGCCCGCTCGCGCGCGAGATACACCGCACCCATCCCTCCCCTGCCGAGCAGGCGTCCCAGCTCGTACGTCGCGCCTAACGCGTTGGCAAGCTCCGCGCGCAGGGGGTCGTCCAGTACCGGCGCCGCACGCACCAGCGTCCCGCACTCACCGCAGAACTTCTGCGTTACGGGGACTGCGGCGCCGCACGACGTGCACGTCATCGTCCTACTTCGCGAGCACGAACTCCACAGGCGCTCCCGCCACCGTGACCTTCACCAGGCGGTGCGGCTGAGCCTTCGTGATGAAGAACGTTGCCGGCTGCTCGCCACCACTCAGGTCCACGCGATAGACGTCAAACACGCCGGCCGGCACGGTCACCTTCTCCTCGCCGGTGACCGCAAACGTCAACTGCACCTGCGCCCCCTTCCCCGACTGGAACACGGGCAGCGTGTGCTTGACCCCGGGTGCCCAGCGAAGCGCGGGAATCAATGCCTGCAGGGCGTTGTCGTCGATCGTGCCCACGACAACCGTCGTGTCGAACGTGACGGACTTCATCCCCTGCGGTCCTGGCGTGGTTGCGCTGCCCTTCGCGCGGCCGCCCGCATAGGTCACGTCGATCCTCATGTCCTGCCCCTGCATCTTTCCCGTCTGCTTCACCCCCGCCATCTCGCCACGTGGACCGAATTGCACCACCGTGCGCTGGTCGACTATGGGGCCGATCTTCGTGTCTTCCGTGTAGCGCCAGCCCTTGCCCTCTGCCTCGAGGACACCGCGCTGATAGCCGAAGGCATTGCCCTGCACCATCACCGTGAACGAATCGGTGCGCGGCACGAGCTTGCTGAAGTCGATATCCATCGCCACTGCGCGTGGCGCAAGATCGGCTGCGGTCATCGCGTCGCCTTGCACGCTGACAATGCGCACTGGTGCAATCTTCCGCAGCGCACTGTAGAGACGCGCGCCATCGCCAACCACCACCATCAATGCGGCGTCGGGGCGGATGTTCGCCTGGGCACTCTGCTGGATCTGCGCGGTCGTCACGGCCGCGAGTCGTGTCCGGTAGTTTGCGAGATAGTCACCCGGCAATCCCAGCAGCCTGGCATTCGCCACTGCACCCGCGACTTGCTGGGCGGTCTCGATCGTCAGCGGAAAACGGCCGACGAGCGCGCCCTTCGCCGAAGCCAACTCAGTCGCGCTCAATGGCTCGCGTCCGAGCCGGCGAAGCTGCGATAGCAACTCGACCAGCGCCGAGTCGGTGACTTCGGTGCGCACTTCGGCCGTGGCCTGGAATGCGCCGATGCCGCGCGGCCTCGAGAACTGCGAGTAGGCGCCGTACGTCCAGCTCTTCTGCTCGCGCAGGATCATGAACAGGCGGGAGTCGGCACCGCCCCCAAGCACCCGATTCGCGAGTGTCAGCGCGTAGAACTGCGGATTGGCGGGCGTGAACGTCGTGTTCCCGACTACGATGTTCGACTGCACGGAACCCGGACGGTGCACAAGCAGGATTTCGCTCTTCGTGCGGACGGGGATAGCTGCCACGGCAAGCACGGATGCGGGTCCTCCGCGCCACGTGCCGAAGGCACGCTGGGCGTGCACGCGAAGCGCAGACATCGAGATGTCTCCGGCGACGACGAGCATCGCACCCGCCGGCACGAGCCGGTCACGCTGGAATTTCTGGACATCTGCGCGCGTGATGGCGCGCACGGTCGGCGGTGTCGGACTTCTCCCATACGGATGCAGGCCATAGATCGCACGCGAGAAGGAGCGTCCGGCCAGGCTTGCAGGCTGCGAGAGCTCGAACTGCAGACCGGAAAGCGTTTGCGTGCGCGCGAGCTCCACTTCCGATTCCGGGAAGGCAGGCCGCGCGACCACATCGCCAAGCATGTCGAATCCAAGCGTCGCGTCGCTCGAAAGCACGTCGGCGCGCACACTCATGAAATCCGCGGATGTCCCGGCGTTGAGCGAGCCGCCCACCCCCTCTATCGCCGCCGAAATTTCATCTGCACTCCGCTTTCCCGCACCTTTGGTGAGCAGCTGTGCGACCAGCGCCGCAAGACCCTCCTTGCCGGCGGGGTCGTACGCGTTGCCCGCGGGGAACGCGAGCGACATCGAGAGCACCGGTTGTTCGTGGCTCTCTACAAGAATGATTTGCAGTCCGTTCGCAAGGCGCGCTTCCTGGAACGGGGGGAACTGCGCCGGCCGTACCGCGCTGCCCGGAGGCGGCTGCGTTGGATATTGCGCGAACGCCGGAGTGGCGGCGCTGAGCGCGCCGAACCCGAGCCACACTGCGGGAAGCATTTTCACTGGGCCGTTCCTCCCGGCACAACAAGCAGCACGACCGCATTCTCGGGGCGCAGGTAGGTGCGCGCCACGCGGCGCAGGTCGTCGAGCGTCACCTTCATGTATCTGTCCAGGTCGGAGTTGATGGCGTCGGCGCTGCCGAAATACAGCGTGGAGCGCTGCACCGCTTCTGCGAGTTGCAGCGCACGCTGCCGTTCATTGATGGTCTGGCTGCGATACGAATTTTTGGCCTTCGTCAACTCCGCGCTCGTCACCCCATCGGACGAGAGCTTCGCAATCTCCTTCGCAAGCAATCCGTCGATGGAGTCAGCCGAGATGCCCTGGTTCGCGATGGCCAATGCGAAGAAGACTCCTGGTCCTCCGCGATGTCCTCCCGAGGGATTCGCGATGGCCTGGGCCGCCACGGCGGCTTTCGTATCGCGCGCAAGAACGCGATTGAGGCGTGAGCTTTCCCCCTGCCCGAGGATTGTCGCGAGCAGCTCGATCGCCGGCATGTCGTCACTGCGGTACTCGGGGATTCGATAGAACTGGAAGACCGCAGGCAGGGTCGCTTTCGCGTCTGACACGCGACGCCGAACGAGGCCCGTGTTCATCGCCTGCGCGCACCTGACTGCCGGTGGTGTTTCGCCGCGTGGAATGCCGCCGAAGTATTGCTCGATGAGCGCCTTCGCTTCGCGGGGCGTGAAATCACCGGCCACGGTGAGGGTCGCGTTGTTCGGTGTGTAGTAGAGCTTGAAGAACGCGCGCACG
>JBKJKH010000482.1:0-2832 GCA_046597595.1 Gemmatimonadaceae bacterium | reverse complement strand
GTCGGCGTCACCTGCTTCACCGTCGTGACGCGTGTCTTGTTGCCGTTGTAGCCGGCCGTGAGGCGCACGACGCCCATCTCGCGGAGGTTGACGCCGTAATTACCCACGATGTCGATGCCGCGCGTCCGGGTGTCGATCGCGTTGGTGAAAAAGCGCCCGCCGCTCGCTTGCGGCTGTCCATTGGCCGCCAGGAACGTGCGCACTGCCGCTGACGTGAAATTCTCGGAGAGCACGATGCGGTCATCGATCTCGATCTGGTAGACGTCGACGGTCAGCGCGAAATTCCGCACCGGTTCGATCGCGACGCCGGCACTGTAGTTGAGGGACTTCTCAGGCTTCAACTCCTTGGCGCCGAGCAATACGGCGACGGGGTTACTGACAGGAAAGGTCTTGACCTCGAATGGGATGCCGCCGATGAAGTTCGTGGCCGTCGAGGAGAACCAGGACTGCTGGAGTGAGGGCGCCCGGAAGCCGGTGGCGACTGCACCGCGGAACGCCACCTGGCGAATCGGCGCAAACCGTCCTGCGACCTTGCCGGTCGCCGTCGAACCGAAGTCCGAGAAATGCTCGACGCGACCGGCGACGCCAATCAGGAGGCTTCGGAAAAGATCGGATTCGAGATCTGCGTAGGCGCTCTGGCTCGTGCGTGACTTGTCGATCGCGTCCGTAGGGCGGAATCCGGGGAATACCTGTGCGCCGACCCCCGCGAAGCGCGTTGTGGGATTGCCAGCCGCGTCAAGCACGCGCACGCCGCCGTCACGGTACGAGTCGGGGTCACCCGCAAGAATTCGATAGTTGTCCCTGCGCGCTTCCGCACCGATGCCGAGGCGCACCGGCATCTTCGCGTTCGCCCATTCGCGGAAGAGGTCGAGGTTGAGGTTTGCCTGGTTGAACTGCAGGGAACCGGCGTAGAACTCGGTCGGGCTTGCATTCCCCAGCGAAGCGTTGTTGCTGTTCGTTACGTCGAAGCGGAAGCCATTCCGGCCGTAGTTGCCGTTCGCGTCCCATCTCCACCCTGCACCCGTTCCCTTTACGCCAACCGCGCCTGAGCCGTCGGAGATGGTTGACTCGATCATCGGCAGGAATCCGTTCGGATGGAGCGACCGAATCGTGCGATCGTCCTGCGCGCGCCGGAAAAAGCCTGCCGCCTCACCGAGTCGCTGTCCCAGCCCGCCAAAGGCATAAATCTGCGGGCCTCCTTCGAGCGTGTAGCCGGTGTTGAAAAATGCCACGCCATCCTGTGTCGCGGCGTCACCCTGGCGATGGTTGATCGGCCCCACGACATTATCGGTAACGGCGCCGGTGAACCCCTGAATGCGTGGATCACCGAGCGTGCGGTTCGTGTACTGCCGGTCGCGCAACTCACCACCCGCCTGGAAAAAGCCGCGCTGGCCGATGCTCGTCCCACCGTTCACCTGAAGCGACTTGACGGTGCCGTCCCGCTTCCGCCTGGAGACGATGTCGTAGGGCTGGAACGTGGTGACATTGGATCCAACCGTGACGGACCCTTCGGTCGGCGCGGTGGTCTTGAGAATGATGTTGATGACGCCGGCGATCGCATCGGACCCGTACTGGGCCGCCGCGCCGTCGCGCAGGATCTCGATGCGTTCGATCATGCTCGACGGGATCGCGTTCAGGTCCACGCCGGTCGAGCCGCGGCCGACGGAGTTGTTGACATTGACCAGCGCGCTCGTGTATCTGCGCTTCCCGTTGACGAGGACCAGCATCTGGTCCGGCCCCAGCCCGCGTAGCGTGGCCGGCCGCACATGGTCGGTCCCATCAGAGATCGTGGCGCGCGGAAAGTTGAACGACGGCGCCAGCATCTGGATGATCTGCGACGTTTCGGTGCGCCCGGAACTCTTGAGGTCTGCGGCGCTGAGCACGTCGACTGGCACTGGTGCATCGAGCACGGTGCGTTCTTCCGCGCGCGTACCGGTGACGGCGACAGCCTGGAGTGACGTCGCCGCACGGTCGAGGCGGACATCGCGCGTAATCGTCTGCCCCGCAATCACCATCGCGGAGTCGCGCGCACCCGCGTAGCCGATCTGGCGGATGCGGAGTTCGTACGAACCGGGGCGCAACACAAGGCGATAGGTGCCGTCTGATCGGGTCTGCACACCGATAGTGGTTCCCGCGACGAACACGGACACTCCGGAGAGTGGCTCGTTCGTCTCAAGCGACGTCACGCGCCCGGCGACGGTGCCGGTGGTTACCGTTTGAGCCGCGAGCGGCACGGCCAGCAGCGCGAACGAGATAAGACCAACTCCGAACGGTCGCTGATTCATGGATGCTTCTCCAGAGGGCATGATTTTCGTTGCCGAGGCGGAAATTCAAATGGACAGTTGTTCAGGAATGACGATGCCGCAAGAGCGCAGAAGCGCCACGACTGACTTCGTCGATCCGGATTCTCGCGCCCGACCTATTCGGCAGCCGGCGCGAGTGCGGGGAGCGCCTTCGTGTCGATCTCGCTCCGCAGCCGCTCGATCAGCGCATCGACCGACAGCACTTCCTGCTTCTTCCCCGCCCCGCGCGCCCGCAACGCGACGGCGCCTGACTCCGCTTCCCGCTTCCCGATGACGGCGGCGTACGGAATTTTCATGACTTCCGCATCCCGCACGCGGTAGTTCAGCGTCTCGTTCCGTTCGTCGAGATGCGCACGGATGCCCGCGGCATGCAGCCGCGCCGTTGCCACGCGCGCCGCATCGACAAAATCCAGCGCGATCGGAATCACGCGGATCTGCTCCGGCGCCAGCCACAACGGAAACGCGCCCGCAAAATGCTCGATGAGGATCGCGATGAACCGCTCCATCGACCCGCTGACCGCGCGATGGA
>JBKJKH010000291.1:0-9364 GCA_046597595.1 Gemmatimonadaceae bacterium | reverse complement strand
TGCCGACCTTACGCTCGGTGAAGTGCATCAGATCAACGAGATCATCCACGACGCGGTTGGCGATGATTCCGAGATCATCTTTGGTGCGGTGCACGAGCCGGCCATGCAGGGTGAGATCCGCGTCACCGTCATCGCAACCGGGTTTGACAAGCAGGTTTCGCCAAAGCAGCCAGAGGCGCACCCAGCACATCGCGTCACGCAGCCTGGGATCGCCAAGCCAGGCACGCCGGTCCTGCCGTTCCCTGCGCAGCGCCCAGCGGTGCGCGTGAGCCAGGCCCCGGCGCAGCAGCGTGCGAGCGAGACGCGTCGCGAAGGTCAGGATCTCACCGACATGGAGATTCCGACCTTCATTCGGAGACAGATGGACTGATGAAGTTATTTGCCGTTCGTGCGCTGACCTATGCTTCGGTCGGCGTCCTTGCCGTCGCTGCGCTGCGCGCCGCACCACCATTCGAAGTCCGCCAGCCCGGTGACGTGCTCACGCGTGAGCCCTTCTCGGCGATCTGGCGTCAGTCAGTGGACACGCTCGAGCGCGGACAGTCGCTTTCGTCGCTCCTCGAGCAGGGTGGCCTTTCCGGCGCCGAGGCAGTCGATGCGATGCGCGCGACGTCTGGAACGCTGGATGAACGCCGCGTGCCCGCAGGAATGCTCGTGCGCTTCGTGCAGAGCGACAGCACGAGTGCTACGGACGTCGTCCTCCAGCTCGCGGTCGACCGCCTGCTTCGCCTCACGAAGGGCGCCACTGGTTGGACGGCAACGGAAGTGCGCTTGCCGTGGACGACCGATACGGTGGTCGTCGAGGGCAGGATCAGCAGCACCCTGTATGCCGCACTCGATGCAGCGAAGGGCGCGGAGCTCAGCGTGTCGTCGCGCCGCCAGCTTGCATGGACCATCGCCGATATTCTGGAATACCGCGTGGACATGAGCCGCGACCTTCAAGTCGGGGATGCGTTCAAGGTCCTCGTTGAGCGCAGTCGCGGGCCTGGTGGCATCGACAAGGTCGGGAAGGTGTTGTCCCTGCAGTTCGCGCTGAGTGGCAATGACGTCGCCGCCGTGCGCTTCGAGAGCAAAGGCGCGAGCGGCAATTATTTCGACGCGAAAGGCAAGTCGTTGCGCGCCGCATTTCTTCGCGCACCGCTCGAGTTCCGTCGCATCTCCAGTGTGTTCGGCCGGCGCTGGCATCCGGTGCTGGGCGGTTTCAAGAATCACAAAGGCACCGACTACGCGGCGGCGTCGGGCTCACCCGTGCGTGCGATCGGCGACGGCGCGGTGATCTTCAAGGGATGGCGGAACGGCTACGGCAATACTGTTGAGATCCGCCACCGTAACGGCTACGTGACGCGCTATGCGCACATGCGTGGCTTCGCGAACACGACGCAGCAGGGACGTTTCATTGCGATCGGCCAGACGCTGGGGTTCGTCGGGCAGACCGGCTACGCGACGGGTCCGCATCTCCATTTCGAGGTGCTCATCGGCGGACAACAGCGTGATCCTCGCACGGCGCTCGATCGCACTGGTGGCTTCCCGGTGCCGGCCAACGAGCGCGTGGCGTTCAATGCCGTGCGCGACCGGCTGCTCGCGCCGCTCGATGGCGCTGCGGGTGGCGTGCGGGTTGCGACGCGATAAGGTCGCGGCAGGGTCGCGGTTTCCGGCACGGAAGGGCGCGCGCGATTCTGCGACGCGCCCTTTTTCGTCGGCGCAGCTTTGCATCCTTCTGCGCGCGTGCGCTGACTAACTTCACACATGCTCGTCTGGTTCGTCGCATTGGCAACAGGAGTGGCGTGGGCGGCGGCGGGCTATCTCCCGGCGCCGCATTTTTCGCGCGTTCTCCTGCCCGCCGCACTGCGGGCGCTGGCGGTCACCCTGCTGGTCGGGCTCTTTGCCGATGCGCTCGTGGGTCGCGCGCGAGAGCGCCCGCCGCTCGTCGCCCTCGACGTTTCCTCGAGCTGGCTGCGCGGTGGCGACAGCGCGCACTTTGCCCGCGCGCGTCGCGCGGCCGATTCGCTGAGGGCCGATACGCTCCTCCTCTTCGGGGATTCTGTCCGGGCGGGGAATGCGCCAGCGATCCCCGCAGACGCACAGTCGTCTCTGCGGCCCGTCGTCGAGCGCGCGCTCGCGTCAGGGCGCGCCGTGCGGATCGTGACCGACGGCATTCTTTCCGACGCCGACGCGCTTGACGCCTTGCCCGCGGGTTCTGAAGTATTGCTCGTGGAAGGCGCGCCGCGTCCCGACGCAGCGATCACCGGGCTCGACGCACCGCGCGCGGTTGTTTCGGGTGATACGATCGAGGTGCGGGTCACCGTGGCGGCGGGAGCAGCCGGCGCTCCGCGCTCCTCGCTGACGCTCACACTTGGAGATCGGCCGTTCGGTACGTTGCCCTTTGAACTCCTCTCCGCGTACGCAGAGCGGTCATTGGTGATGCGGGCTGCGGTAAGCGCCGGTGAGGAGCTCCGCGTGCTGCGTGCAGTTCTCGCGGGCAGCGACGCAGAGGCCCGCAATGACAGCCTCGCGATTGTTGTCGAGACGACGCCTGCCGCTGGCGCCGTGTTCGTCAGTACGTCTCCCGACTTCGACTCGCGTGACGCGCTGTCCGTCCTGCGCGGCGCCCTGGCGATCTCGACGCGTGGCTACTTCCGCGTCGCGAACGGGCAATGGCGCGTGGACGGCACGCTCGCGGCGGTCAGCGAAGCCGAGGTCCGTCGCGCGGCGCTCTCGGCCCCACTCCTCGTCCTGCATGGCGATACCGCTGTTTTCGGCCCGCCGCGCAGGGTCGCGCGCGGATCGTTGGCGCTCGTCATTTCATCGCGCGAGCGCGGGGGCGAGTGGTTCGTGACCGGCGCGCCCGCCTCACCGGTGGCTGCGGCGCTCTCGGGTATCGCCTGGGATTCACTCCCGCCTCTCGAGGTTGTCCCCGCACTGCCGGAGGGCGACTGGACCGGACTGGAAGCACGTCGCAGCCGCCGCTTCGAGCGGCGCGCGGTGATCGTCGGCTATGAGCGCCCGCGCCGCGTCGTGGTGGTCGGTGCGTCCGGTTTCTGGCGCTGGCGTTTTCGCGCTGGCACGAGCGCCGACGCCTTCGCGTCCGTATGGGGAAGCCTGCTCGACTGGCTCGCCGCGGAGCGTCCCGATATTCGCGCGGCGCTGCCGATGGATGGCGTGGTGCGCGCGGGCGAACCGATCCGGTGGCGCCGTGGCGGCGCCGACTCGCTCGTGACGGTGCGCCTGCGTCGTCGCGGCACCACGAGCGGGGATTCGGTGACACTGCGCTTCGCTCCCGGCCAGACTATTTCCGAGAGCAGCCCGCTTCAGCCCGGTGTGTACGAGGCGTCCGCACGTGGCGGAAGCTCCTTGTTCGTCGTGAACGCCTCGCGCGAGCTGGTGCCGTCGCGGCCAACGGTGCGCACGGGAAAGGTGGGCGCAGGGTCTGCTTCGTCCGACGCGCGACACGCACGTACGGTCGGGTTGCTCTTCGGCCTCGCGATCCTGCTGCTATGCGCCGAGTGGCTCGTGCGTCGCCAGATTGGCTTGCGTTAGCTTTTCTATCGAGCCCCCATCGCCTACATCGCTACATCGCTACATCGCTACATCGCTACATCGCCACATCGCCACATCGCCACATCGCTACATCGCCACATCGCCACATCGCCACATCGCCACATCGCCCCCCAGTAATGGCTCGCATCCTTCGAAAAACCGGCGACGTCCCCACGCGTTCGCTGTGGAACAAGATCAAGGATGTCGCACTCATGGACGTTGCCGTCCTCGCGCGCGGCGGCGTCAAGTCGGGGTCCCTCGAACGCCTGGAGGAGCTGCTGCTCGATGCCGACTTCGGCGTGCCCACCGCGCTCAAGCTCGTAGCAGGAGTGGAGCAGCTCGCATCGCGCGGGCTCGTGACGACGGAGGACGATTTTCTCGGCGCGTTGCGCGCCGGCATTGTGGCTGCGCTGCGCGAAGGCAAGAGCGACACGGCGTTGCGCATCGCGACCGAAGGGCCGACCGTCGTGCTCGTCGTGGGAATCAATGGGGCGGGGAAGACAACGTTCGTCGGCAAGCTCGCCAATCAACTCCGGCGCGAGGGAAAAACGGTGCTGCTCGGCGCCGCTGACACATTTCGCGCCGGGGCAATTGACCAGCTGCGCGTGTGGGCCGAGCGGTCGAAGGCGGAGTTTGTGGGAGGCGCAGCGGGCTCTGATCCCGCCGCGGTCGCGTTCGATGCAATAGAGGCAGGCCTCACACGGAACGTCGACTACATCATCGTGGACACCGCCGGACGATTGCACACGAGTGCGGCGCTCATGGACGAGCTCAGGAAAGTCGTTCGCGTAAGCCGGAAGCGGATTCCGGACGCGCCACACGAGACCCTGCTCGTCCTCGATGGGACGATTGGCCAGAACGCGGTGACGCAAGCAAGGGTGTTTGCGGAAGCCGTTCCGATTACGGGCATCGTGGTCACCAAGGTGGATGGGACTGCGCGTGGTGGCGTCGCCATTGCGGTACACGCGGCGATCGACGTGCCGGTCAAGTTCCTTGGAGTCGGGGAAGGCGTGGACGACATCGAGACCTTTGATCCCGAAGCGTTCGCGCGCGAGGTGCTCGAGGCGTGAGCCGCGAACGGGGGGGGGGCAGTGGCGCGGCGCCGCGCCCCGCGCTTCACACGCCCGTGATGTACCTCAAGGGTGTCGGTCCGGTTCGCGCTGACCAACTGGCGCGACTCGGCATCAGGACGGCTGCGGACCTGCTGCACCATATCCCTCATCGCTATGAGGACGCGAGCACGGTCACGCCGATCGCTTCGCTCGGGACGGGGATGCAGGTGACGGTGATCGGGCGGGTGATCTCCAAGGGCGTGCTGCCCACGCGCAAGGGGCTGCGGATCTTTCAGGCGGTGGTGCGCGACCAGACCGGGATGATCGAAGTGGCGTGGCCGGGGCAGCCGTTTCTCGACCGCACCATCAACAAGGGCGACCGGCTGCTGCTCAGCGGCATCGTGCGCTTCTTTCACGGACGGCAGCTGCAGCCGCGCGAGTGGGTGAACCTCGGAGGAGAGGAGGACTCCGCAGGACGCGTCCTCTCCGTCTATCCCGCGACGGAAGGGCTCCCGATGAAGTTCATCCGGGGGCTCATCGATGCGCACCTGGATGCGCTCCTCCCCGGTGTCACCGAGCCGCTGCCGAAGGCGTTGCTCGAACGGGCCGGTGTTCCGTCGTTAGGCGACGCGTTGCGCATGGTGCACCGGCCCACGACGCTCGCCGAGGCGGAGGCCGGGCGGTCGCGGCTGGCGTTCGAAGAACTGTTCTTTGTCCACCTCCTGCACCAGCGCGCCAAGGATCTCGCCCGCGAAGAGCGGCAGGGCATTCGCTTCGAGAACCGTCGCGACCTTACGACGCGCCTCCGGGAGCAGCTGCCCTTCGTCCTCACCGGTGCGCAGACACGCGCCGTGCGGGAGATCGTGGCGGACATGAGCAGCGGTCGCCGGATGCAGCGCCTGCTTCAGGGCGATGTCGGCAGCGGCAAGACGATCGTCGCACTGTTCGGTGCGATGCTCGCCATGGAGAATGGCTTTCAGGCCGCGCTCATGGCGCCGACCGAGCTGCTGGCAGAACAGCACGCGCGCACCTTTCGCACCCTGCTGGCGCCACTCGGCATCGAGCCGGTGCTCCTCACGGGGTCGTTAGGCGCGGCGGACCGGCGCGCGGCAATTGCCGCGTTGGCCGAGGAGCGGCCGGTGATCGCTGTGGGGACGCACGCGCTCATCCAGGAGCGGGCCGCGTTCTCGAAGCTCGGCCTGGCCGTGGTCGACGAACAGCACCGCTTTGGTGTGGAGCAGCGCGCGGCGCTGGGTGCGAAAGGGGAGCGACCGGACATCCTGCTCATGAGCGCGACGCCGATCCCGCGCTCGCTGGCGCTCACGCTCTATGGCGACCTGGACGTGAGTACGCTGGATGAACGGCCTCCGGGACGACTGCCGGTCCAGACCGCCCTGCGTGGCGAGTCGGCGCGAGAGCGCGTGTTCGGGTTCGTGAGCCGCGAGGTGGAAAAGGGGCGCCAGGCGTACATCGTGTATCCGGTTATCGATGAATCGGAGAAAACGGACCTGCGTGCCGCGACAACAGCCTTTGACGAACTGTCGGGAGGCGCCTTCGCGGGGAAGCGGCTCGCGCTGCTGCACGGCAGAATTCCTGCCGCGGAGCGCGACGATGTGATGCGCCGGTTTCGCGACGCAGAGATCGATATTCTCGTGTCCACGACTGTCATCGAGGTCGGGATCGACGTTGCCAACGCCACCGTGATGGTGATCGAGCATCCGGAGCGCTTCGGTCTCTCGCAACTGCATCAGCTGCGAGGTCGCGTCGGCCGTGGTGCCGAAGCGTCGTTCTGTATCCTGCTCGGCGACATTGCCCCCGAAACCGCCGATCGCCTGCAGACGTTCGTGTCCACGGAAGATGGTTTCGAGATAGCACGCGCGGATCTTCGCCTGCGGGGGATGGGCGACCTGTTTGGAGAGCGACAGAGCGGCGCGCCGACGTTTCGCGTGGCCGATCCGCTGAGGGATGAGGCGTTGAGCGACATCGCGCGCGAAGCCGCTGCTGAAGTGCTCGAGCGGGATCCGGATCTTTCGCACGCGGAACACGCCGCGCTGCGCACGCAAATGGCGGATCGCTATGCGCGGTCAATCGAGCTCTTCAGGGTAGGGTAGGGTAGGGTAGCGATGTAGCGATGTAGCGATGTAGCGATGTAGCGATGTAGCGATGCAGGACCGCAGGACCGCAGGACCGCAGGAAGTCGGGCTGCATGGATGCAGAAGCGGGCTCCCATTGCAGGACCCGTCAAGACGTGGCCTACCGCCCACACCGTCCACTGCTGAAATCGCGACATCGCGACATCGCCGCTCCCCACATAGATTCCCGCCATGACGACAAGCAAAGAGACCGACTGGATGGATCTTCCTCACCTGCGAAAGCTCGTGAACGAGATCAATGCGCTGCCGGTCGCGGAGCGTTTCACGCTGGTCAAGGGATTGATTCCCGGACTCGTCCGCGAGATGTCGGATCAACAGTTCGAGTCCTTCGTCAACAGCGTTCGCCTCAAGGGCGAGCGGTTCCAGGAAGCGCAAGCACATCCGGGCGAAGGGCGGCTCAGCCGCGAGCGTCCCGGCGAGCGGGAGCTCGAAGGACGCTGAGCCCGTGATGTCTACCGACGCGTTCCGCTCCTACGCGCGACGCGTCCGCTGGGACCTTGTTGTCGCCGGATACTGCCTTGCACTGGGCTCAGGCATTCTGCTGGCCCTGCTGCTCGCGGCCGGCGGCGATTGGAACGAGGGCTCGGGATGGGAGCGCGCGATACTGCGCGAGGTCCATGCGGCGACGCTCCCAAGGGCATTCGACCACATGATGCTTATCCTGCCCTGGCTCGGCACCAACTGGACGACGCTCCCAATCGCGGTTGCGCTCGCACTCTGGCTTGTCCTCCGGAAGGGGCGCTGGGATCTCGCGATCCCGCTCATCGTCATCCAGGCGGGGAGCAATACCCTCAACGCGATCATCAAGCACATCGCATGGCGAGAGCGCCCGGATCTCTGGGTGAAGCGCGGCCAGTTTGCATGGCCGTCATACCCGAGCGGGCACGCGATCGCAACGATGTCAGTGGTGTTGTTCCTGGCGATCCTGCTGGTGCGTGAGCGCGGAATGAAATGGGCTCCGGTCGCGCTCGCGCCGTTGGTGCTGCTCGTGCTGTACTCGCGCCTGTATCTCGGCGTTCACTGGCCGACGGACGTGGTGGGCGGCGTCCTCGTCGGGGTGATCTGGCTACTGACTATCCTGCGGGCCTTTCCCGTCAGGGGCGGGGAGCAGACAACCGGCGCTTGATGCGCTGCAATTCGTCCTGAGTCCGCGCGAGCTCGGCCCGCAGCTTCTCCACTTCGTGCGCGGTGCTGTCGTTGCGGAGTGGCGTCTGCACAATCGCGGCGCGCGTGGCGAGCATCGCGCGACTCGAGTCGAGCGCGGCGAGCAGTGCGTGGCGCTGCGCCGCAACGCGGAGCAGGAGGGTGATCTCCTCCCTTCCGGGCGCGCTGGTGTCGCGGGTAAGGAAATCACGGGCGGCGGTCACGGCATTGCCGGCAGGGCCAGGATAGGCGGGATCGAGCCGCACCAGCACGAGCCAGTATCGGCACTGCGCTCCTTCCGCGGCGGACTGGTACGCCTGTGAGCACACCGTGAGCGCACTGTCAGAGGCCGCCAGATTTCCTGCAACGATGAGACGCCGGACATCGCCAGGCATTGGCGCCACGCGCGGAGCAAGCTGCTGGCTCGTTTGCCCGCAACCGGCCACGAGTGCCAATGCCACCCCGACGACCAACTGCTTCATACCACTACCCCTGCCGTGCGCGGTGTTTTCATCAACATCGGTGACGCGGTAGGCGCCTGCCGCGGAAGGTTGATAGTGAATTCGGTCCCTTGCCCGATCACGCTGTGGGCACTGATCGTGCCGCCATGCGCCTCGACGATCTCCTTTACAATGGCGAGACCCAGCCCCGTGCCCTTGGCGCGAGCCGAGGCTTGGTTCCGAGCCTGATAGAATTTCTCGAAGACGTGTGGCAGCTGGTCTGGGTCGATGCCGACTCCTGTGTCGGAAATCCGCAGCCGCACCCCGTCTCCACTGCCTCGCTCCGCTGCTACGGTAACCCGCCCGCCTTTTTCCGTGAAGTTGAGTGCATTGGAGATGAGGTTGCCAATGACCTCTCCGACGCGGTCTGCATCCCACGCCACCAGTTCCGGGGTGCCGGGGGCAACGTACACATCCAGCGCGATCCCGCGCTGCTCCGCCATGACCCCGAAGTCCGCGCGCACGTCCTCGGCCAGGAGGGCGGGATTCACATGCCCGATATCGAGGGTCACCACACCGGCCTCAAAGCGGCTGACATCCAACAGGCGCCGCACGAGGCGGTCGAGTGAGCGTGCCTGACGCGCCACAGTGCGGCACGCGTCGGTTTGCTTGCCGTCCAGCGGACCGTAGATGCCGTCCTCGAGGAGCTGGACATAACCGATGATGACATTGATCGGGGTCTTGAGTTCGTGCGTCGCAATGGACACGAACTCCGATTTCATCCGGTCCAGCTCTCCGAGCTGGCTGGTCATCGCCTGGAAGCTCTCCGCCAGGCGGCCGAACTCGTCGTGACGTGTCGCGTTCAACACGAGCACGTGGTCGAACTCCCCATCCGCCACCGTCCGCATGCCACGTTCGAGCTCGGCCACCGGCTTGCTGATGGAGCGCGTGAGGAAGAACGCGATCGCCGCACCCGCCGCGAGTGCCAGCACAAGGGCGAGCGCCGAGAGGCGGCGGGCGTCCTGCGCCGACTTACTCGCGA
>JBKJKH010000276.1:0-4327 GCA_046597595.1 Gemmatimonadaceae bacterium | reverse complement strand
CGTCATGAGAGGACGCTAGCCGGTGCACGTTACAGTCGCCGCTCGATCCGACGTCGGTATGATCCGCGCCGGGAACGAGGACAGCTTTTTCGCCGACGCCACGACCACGCGTGGAGTCTTCGTCGTCGCAGACGGCATGGGGGGTCATGCAGCGGGCGAAGTGGCCAGCGAGATGGCCGTTCAGATCGTCACCCGCCAGCTCAATGGCGTGACCGATGTTGCGTCGCGCGACGCGAACCGGCAAATGGTCACGGCGCTGAAGGAAGCGAATCGCGCGATCTACGAACGTACGCTCGCCGAGGTGGACAAGCAGGGCATGGGCACGACGACATCCGTGCTCATCCTCGCAGGCAACCGCTATCTCATCGGTCAGGTGGGAGATTCACGCATTTACCTCCTTCGTGACGGAGCGCTCAAGCAGGTCACAAAGGACCATTCCTACGTCCAGGAGCAGGTGGACGCGGGCTACCTGACCCTCGAGCAGGCGCGCTACCACCCGTACAGCAACGTGATCACGCGCTGTGTGGGTGCGAGCGACAATGTCGAGCCGGACACCTACTCGGGTGAGATCAAGGGCGGCGATCTCTTCCTCGTGGCGAGCGACGGGCTGACCGGTATGGTGGACGACCGCCGGCTCCAGCAAATCCTGCTGCAGCGTGCGTCACCTGGGCCGATGGTCGACGCGCTGATCAGGGAAGCCAACGGACGCGGTGGGCTCGACAACATCACCGCAATCGTCGTTCAGGTCACCGAAGTCGATCCGGCGAAGGCGGAGATGCCGACGGGCGAGATTCCCGCGGTTCCACCTCCGCCAGGCCCGGACCGGCCCACCCCGGCAGGGTGAGCGATTCTCCCGCGCGCCCCGACACCGTTGCGGGGCTCGCCGATCTGTATCTCGGCAACATCCTTTTCGCGCTCGAGCGCGCGGCGATGGCGATTGAAGCCGACGGGGAACCGCCGGAAAATGCCGCGTTTTATCGGGGAATCGCGCGGAAGCTTGCACAAGCGCGAGGACGGGCGAAGCAAGACGCGAAGTCGTAGACTCTGAACTGGAAATTCAGAAGTTCGTGGATCAATTCCACGAATTCTCCTTTTTCTACGTCTCCGAGCCTCGCAGTTCCTGCAGGAGCGCATCCGCACTCAGCCCGACCGCGCGTGACGTAAACACCGAGATCTTCCCGGAGGCCGCGTACAGCGCGGGTTGCGCGCTGTTCAGTGCGAATCCGTCGTCCGGCCCGAGTGAACTAGCGCGCACGATCTGTTCGCCGCGACGCACAAGAATATCGGTCGAGAGCATCTCCGGCTTTCTCGGGATGTCGAGAAGCACCTCTCCCAGCCCCAGTCCCAGTCTCTTCTCGAGACGCGCCTCGATTTCCGCGACATCTGGCGGCGTGAGATCTGGCGCAGCGCTGAGGGGCAGCGTAGTCGCCCGCACGAAGAGGCGGCGCTCCAGGAGCCGATTCACCATGCCTTCGACATAGCGCACGCCCGGTGAAGGCGCAGGAATTCCTGCCACGCGCACCCGCAGGAGCGTGAAGACTTCCTCATCGGTCCACCGCAGCAACTCCTCAAGCGCCAGCAGTCGCGCGTCCAGCGCGCCCACGATGATGGCGCGCAGCATGACCATCGCACAGCGCACCGTGGGGTGAAAATACACCGTGCGATAGAGGCTGTTCTTGCTCACGAGCATCTGTTCAAAGCTCACGAGCGCGTCGTCATCAAGGCCGATCTCGACTCGCCCGCTCACGGGATCCCGCAGCAACGTCAATGCGTTGGCGAGATGTGCCTGGTCGAACCCGGACGGCAGCCCGCAGTGATAGGCATCGCGCACGAGATAGTCGAGCTTGTCCGCATCACACGGTCCCGACACGATACCCCCGAGTGGATGTACGCCCTCATGCTGCACCAACTCGGCGACGCGCTCGCCCGCGCGGGGAATGCCGGACTCTGAAAGGATCTCGCCAATCTCGCCGGTGGTGAACAGCGCGGTGCCCGCCAACTCGTGCGAAATTCCGGGATACCCGAATTCCTCGAGCAGGTGCGCACCCGGATGATGGCCGATGTCGTGCAGCAGCGCGGCGAGGCCCACCAGCTCCGCTTCGTCGTCACCGACGGCTGCGAGCTCGCGACGCTCGGCGAGACGTCGCACGATCGACCGCGCCAGGTGATAGACACCGAGCGAATGCTCGAATCGGGTGTGCACCGCGGAGGGATACACGGCGTGCGCTTCGCTCAGCTGCCGGATGCGGCGCAGGCGTTGAAACGGCGCGGAGTCCACAAGACGCCGCGCCGTTCCATCCAGGGTCACCGGCCCATACAGCGGGTCGCGAATGACGTCCAATGCGCTCCTGATCAGCCGGTGGGACCGGCGCTGCGGATTTTCTCATCCGTGTCGCCGAACTTCGCGAAATTCTTTCGGAACATGCCGGCGAGCTTCTTCGCCTGTGTATCGTATGCTGCCGCATCCGCCCAGGTCCCTCGCGGGTGCAACACGTCGCCCGGAACACCTGGCACCTCGCGCGGAATCGCCAACCCGAAGATCGGATCCTTCTCGGTCGCGATGGCATCGAGCTGCCCAGCGAGTGCCGCGCGCACCATGGCGCGCGTATGTGCGAGCTTCATGCGCTTTCCTGTCCCGTACGCGCCGCCGCTCCATCCCGTGTTCACGAGCCACACACGCGAGCCGTGCTCACGCAGCAGCTCCCCGAGCATCTGCGCGTACTTGGTTGGATGCCACACGAGGAAGACGGCGCCGAAACAGGCGCTGAACGTCGCCTGAGGTTCCGTGACGCCGCGCTCGGTGCCCGCCACTTTCGCGGTGTACCCCGAGAGGAAGTAGTACATCGCCTGTTCGGGTGTCAGCGTTGCGATCGGGGGCAACACCCCAAATGCGTCGGCCGTAAGAAAGATAACATTCTTCGGATGGCCCCCGCGTCCGTTCGGGACGTGGTTCTTGATATAGTGCAGCGGATACGATGCGCGCGTGTTCTCGGTGATCGACTGATCCGCGAAACGCACTTTGCGCGAGACCGGCTCGAGCACGACGTTCTCGAGGATCGTGCCGAACATCTGCGTGGTGTTGTAGATGTCCGGTTCACCCTCGGCCGAAAGGTTGATGACCTTTGCGTAACAGCCCCCTTCGAAGTTGAACACGCCCTCGTCGTCCCACCCATGCTCGTCGTCGCCGATGAGCGCCCGCTCCGGATCTGCGGACAGCGTTGTCTTTCCTGTGCCCGAGAGACCGAAGAACAGGGCCGTGTCGCCCTTCGGACCGGTGTTGGCCGAGCAGTGCATCGAGAGCACGCCGGTCTTCGGCATGAGGTAGTTCATGACCGTGAAGATCGACTTCTTCAACTCACCGGCGTAGCGGGTTCCTCCGATCAGGATCATCCGCCTGGCGAGGTTGAGCACGATGAACGTGCTCGTCCGCGTGCCATGTCTTGCCGGATCGCCCTGGAACTCCGGCGCATGCAGCACGCTGAAATTCGGCGCGAACGCCGCAAGTGCTTCGAGCTCCGGCCGGATGAACATGTTGCGCACGAATGCGGCATGCCACGAGTTTGGCGTGATGTAGCGAACCGAAAGGCGGTGTGCTGGAGCGGCTCCCGCGTACAGATCCTGCACGAACAGTTCGGGCTGCTCGCTGAGGTGCGCCTGAACGTCCGCGAGCAGCGTGTCAAAATGCGCGAGATCGATCGGCTGGTTCACCTTTCCCCAGTCGACGTCCTTTTCGGTAGCGGGATCCTTCACCACGAACTTGTCGTTCGGGGAGCGCCCGGTGTGCGGACTGGTGACCGCGCAGAAGGGACCCATGTCGGCGAACTGACCTTCGGCGCGACGCGAGGCGGCCTGCATCAGCTCCGGTGAGACGAGGTTCCAGTGTACGACGCCTCCCGCCTTCACCCCTTGCTGCTCCAGGCCGTGAGCGCTTTCTCTGCGCGTCACCGGCACGTCCGCGCTCGTCTGTGTTGCCATCGTGGTTTCCCTAGAGAAAAGAGGTCCGCCGGGGCTCGATTTCCCCCGAAGGACGCTTCGGATGCTGCGCCGAACCCCGTTCCTGCGCATCGATGACCGCGACCGCGGCCATGTTGACGATCTCCTGCACGTCCGCCCCGCGCTCGAGAATGTGCACCGGACGGCGCATTCCCACGAGGATTGGCCCGATGGCGGTCGCGCCACCCAGGTGGTTCAGCAGCTTGTATGCAATATTGCCCGCACTCAGGTTCGGAAAGATAAGCACGTTCGCGCGTTCCTTCAGCACCGAAAACGGGTAGCTGTCGCGGAGGAGGGTCTCGTCCAGTGCCGTGTCGGCCTGCATCTCCCCATC